>NZ_JBGXYA010000049.1:0-25955 GCF_041814905.1 Glaesserella sp.
AGCACAGCACAGCACAGCACAGCACAGCTTGCTGATTTTTCGCTTAAGAATCAACAACTTTTACAACTAAAATCCATTCTTCCCGAAATTTTTTGTGAACACGAAATTGACTTTGAGAAATTCAAACAGCTTTTCTCAAATGAAATCACCACCGGCACCGACCGCTATATGCTCAATTGGGCGGGTAAATCGGCAGCCTATCAAACCTTACAAACCCCAACCTTTAAAACACTCACACCTTGTGTCGAAGAGAGTATAGATTTTGAGCATACCCAAAATGTGTTTATCGAGGGCGAAAACCTTGATGTGCTAAAGGTGTTGCAAAAATCCTATTTCAATTCCGTCAAAATGATTTATATCGACCCGCCTTATAACACGGGTAATGATTTTATCTATAAGGATAATTTTGCCGAAAGCAAAGCCGAATATGCTGAAAGAGTGGGTGATTTGGACGCAGACGGCAAGCTTAAACGTGCTTTTGTGCGTAACAGTAAGGAAAACGGGCATTATCACAGCAACTGGCTGAATATGATGTTGCCCCGTTTGCACCTTGCCAAAAACTTACTGACCGATGACGGCGTAATTTTTATCTCCATTGATGATAATGAACAGGCACAACTGAAATTGTTGTGTGATGAAGTGTTTGGGGAGGAGAATTTTGTTGAATGTTTTTCGTGGGTAAAAACATCAACACCACCTAGCTTATCAACAAAATCAAGAAAAACTAACGAATATATATTATGTTATGAAAAACATAAAGATGGTATTAAGTATATTGGAGAAATGCAAGATGATGGAGATGAACCGTTATTAAATTCTGGAAATAAGGAAAGGGAGCTTATATTTCCAGCTAATTCATTAACTATCAAATTTTTGGACAATGGAATATTAAAAGCAGGGAAATACGATAGAGTTACTTTATTAAATGATCTTCAAATACAAGACAATAAACCAACATCTGAAATAAGAATATTGGGAGAGTTCAAGTGGACCCAAGACACTCTAAATGATGAGATATCCAAAGGAACAGTATTTATTGCCAAAACTGATAAATTATCCATTCGATTTCAGAGATTAGAAAAAGGCACGAAGAGACCAACTAATTTTATAAAAGATAATATTATCACTCCTGTTATTGATAAAAAAAATCAAAATATTGAAACTAATGAAGGGGCAACAAAAGAACTAAAAAAACTCTTTGGTGTTGATATTTTTGATTACGCAAAACCTACTAGCTTAATTCAATATTTAATTAATTTTAAAGTTGAAAACAATGATTTAATACTAGACTTTTTTAGCGGAAGTGGAACTACAGCACATGCAATCATGCAGTTAAATGCAAAAGATGATGGTCGTAGACGCTTTATTTGTGTGCAACTACCTGAGAACTTAGATGAAGCTATAAAAAACGCCTCACCTGACAATAAGAAAACCTTACAAAATGCTATTGAATTTTTAGAAAAAAATCAAAAACCACATTTAATATCAGAAATAACCAAAGAACGTATCCGCCGTGCCGGTAAACACATTTTGCAAAATAATGCCGAAAATCAACCGCTTGTATCTTCGTTAGATACCGGATTTAAGGTGTTCAAACTCACAGAAAGCCACTTTAAACAATGGCAATCGCCGACGGCAGAAAATTTAGCCGATCAGCTGGAAATGTTTATCGATCCTGTGAGCGAGCAAACGGATACGCAAGCGGTGCTTTATGAAATTTTATTGCGTTTGGGCTTAAAACTCACGGCGAAAGTGCGGTCGGAAAATCAGGTGTTTTGGGTGGAAGATGAAAACGGGCAAACTTTTGCCTTAATGCTTACGGAAATCAATGATGAGATGATTGAAAAGGTGATTGCCAAACAGCCGAAAAAAGTCGTTACCCTAGACCGTTTATTCAACGGCAATGACGCACAAAAGAAAAACACCGAATTGCAAATGCACGATGCGGATATTGCGTTTTTTGTGATTTAAAGAAAACTCCCCTCTTTAGAAAAGAGGGGCGGGGGAGATTTGATTACGATGCTGAATTTCGTATGAGCGTTAAGTTATTCTGCCACAAACGCTTGCGTTTGAACGTTGCTTTAGCAACGGCACGAAGTGTGAGCGTAAGCGAATAAATCTCCCCTTCCCCCTCTTTGCTAAAGAGGGGAATTGTTTGAGAAGAAACTAATAAAATGAAACTCCAATTTGAAACCTTAGATTACCAACTCAATGCCGTAAATGCAGCGGTGAATGTGTTTATCGGGCAGCCGAATGCATCTAGTGAATTTGCGTTAAGATCGCAAAATGACTTGCGTTTTATTCCGAATTTACCGTTGCAAATCAGCGATGAGCAATTACAGCTAAATTTAGCTAACCAGCAAAACCATCAAAAAATCGACCGCACTTTGCTTAGTGAAAACGGCAAAAACTTTACCGTGGAAATGGAAACGGGAACAGGCAAAACCTACGTTTATTTACGCACGATCTTTGAACTCAACAAACAATACGGTTGGCAAAAATTTGTGATTGTGGTGCCGAGCGTTGCCATTCGTGAAGGGGTATTGCATACCCTTGACATCACGCAAACGCATTTTAATAATGTATTTGATAAACCGAGCGTAAATCCGAAGTTTGAATATAAAAGTAATCAGCTTTCCCGTTTAAAAGCCTTTGCGAGCAGTAATCATATTGAGATTTTGGTGATGAATATTGATGCTTTTGCCAAAGACAGTAATGTGATTAATACCATCAACGAAAGCGGTGAAGCGCCAATCAGTTATATTCAAAAAGCCAATCCGATTGTGATTATTGATGAACCGCAAAATATGGAAACGGACATTCGCCGCAATGCGATTGAGAGCTTAAATCCGCTGTTTACCTTGCGTTATTCGGCAACCCATAAAAATGCTTATAACCCGATTTTCAGCTTAAACCCTGTACAAGCCTATGAATTAGGCTTGGTAAAACAGATTGAAGTGGACAGTGTGGTGGCGGAAAATGAGGTAAATGGCGCTTATCTTGCGTTAAAAGAGATCAAAACTGCGGCAAAAAGTTGGTCGGCAAAAATTGAGTTATTGTTTAACGATAGCAAAGCAATGAAGAAAAAAGTCGTGACTGTCAAACCTAATCAGGATTTATACGACCTTTCCAATCAAAACGAGATGTATCGTTCCGGTTTTATTTTGAGCGGAATGGATGCGGAAAGCCAAATGGTGGCATTTTCTAACGGTACACAGATTTTTCAAGGCGTTGATCATTCACAGCTAAAAGACGATTTGCAAAAAATGCAAATCCGCCGAACCATTGCCGAACATTTGCAAAAAGAGAAGAAATTACGACCGCTTGGAGTGAAAGTTCTATCGCTCTTTTTTATTGATAAAGTGGATAATTACCGTCCATCTACGGAAAATCCTTCTGGGGGCAAATTTGCACAATGGTTTGAAGAAATTTATCGTGAATTAGCGAAGGAAGAACCGAACGGCGTACACAACGGCTATTTTTCACAAGATAAAAAAGGCGTGGCGAAAGATACCAACGGCACAACGCAAGCGGATAATGACACTTATCAGCTGATTATGCGTGATAAAGAAAAATTGCTCTCTTTGGATAATCCGCTACGTTTTATTTTTTCACATTCCGCTTTGCGAGAAGGTTGGGATAACCCGAATGTGTTTCAAATTTGCACCTTAAACGACACGGCAAGCGAAATGAAAAAACGCCAAGAAATCGGGCGTGGCTTGCGACTGCCGGTTAATCAGCACGGGCAGCGTATTTATGATCGCGCTCAAAGTACGCTCACGGTAATTGCCAATGAAAGTTATGAACAATTTGCGACAGCGTTACAACGTGAAATTGAAGAAGATTGTGGCGTGAAATTCGAGAAAAGCCATATCAAAAAACGGGAAGATAAACGAGAAGTACGTTATCGCAAAGATTTCAGTTTGCACCCTGATTTTGTGGCAATTTGGGAACGGATTAAGCAGCAAACCACTTATCGAGTAAATTTCAGTAATGATGAACTGATTAAAAGTGCGGTGGAAAAAATCCGCAAAATGCCAGCCATTGAAGCGACTAAAATTAAACACGCTAAAGCGAAATTGGTCATTGATGAAAGCGGTATTGCGACCGATTATCGCGCGACAGGCGAAACAACCGTTCATTCACAATGGGCAATTCCTGATTTGCTGAATGAATTGCAAAAGAAAACGGGGCTTACCCGAATAACCCTTTGCAAAATTTTGCAACAATCCGACCGCTTGCAAGAGGTGTTTCGTAATCCGCAACGCTTTATAGATTTGGTGGCGGAAAAAATCAATGCGGTATTGCAACTTATTATGGCAGACGGCATCGAGTATCGAAAAATTGCCGGGAAAAGTTATGAAATGACGTTGTTCAGGGATTTTGCGTTTTATGCCAACCCATATACTTTCGCCGTAAACGATAAAACGAAAACCATTTATGAAGATTGTATTTCGCTGGACTCCACCACCGAATATACCTTTGCCAAACATTGCGAAAGCAGCGAAGAGATCGAATTTTATTTTAAATTGCCCGAACGCTTCAAAATCCCAACGCCGTTGGGTAATTACAATCCTGACTGGGCAGTGGTGTTTAAAGGAGAAAATAAAATCTATTTTGTTGCCGAAACCAAAAATACCGGCAAAGGTATTCAAAGTGGCGTAGATGAAGAAAAATTACGTGAAAATGAGCAACTGAAAATTGCCTATGCCCGTAAGAATTTCCATTATTTACGCTTGGATTATCCGGATTTGGATTATCGGGTAGTGGAAAAAGTCGAGGAATTATCGGGACAGTATATCAATGATCTGCACCGTTGATAATTTTTAATCCGCATTCGAATAATCAGATTAAACTGTTTTTGATTTGGTGAACGGCTCTCACCCTACAAGCGGTAGGATTTAAGGGAAAATTTACAAAATCTCTCAAAAATCCGACCGCTCTTTCAAGCCGTTAGCTTATGTTAAATATCCACCGTTCCCATATGAGCCTGTCCTTTCACTTGCGGTAACCACGCCCCACCACGCACACACGCTTGCCATAAATAATCGGGAATGCCGTAATGGTCTGCCTTATCGGGGTCAAGTTCGGTAACGATTTCATCGGTTCTGCCGTCTTTAATTAAAGTGGCAATATTTGGGTTAATCAGCACCGCTTTACCCAAGGCGATAAATTCCGCCCAACCTGTTTGATATGCCGACAAAATTTGTTCCGCCGTGTACAAATTACCCACGCCAATCAACGGCAAACGCCCTGCAATGCGTTGATGAATTTGCTCAATACGGGTTTTGGTTTCGTCTGCACCACGGCGAGCCAATTTATAAAAATCCCACAGCGAAACATGCAAATATTGCAACGGTTTATTGACCAATACATCAATCAAACCAAAGGTATCTTGCATGGTAATGCCGTTTTCTCCTGCTTCTTCAGGCGAAAAGCGGTAACCGATGATGAAATCAGGGCGGTTATGTTTCTCTCGAACTGCAACAACCGCGTCCACCACCGCCGAACCAAACGCATAACGGTTTTCGCCCCATTTATCCGTGCGATGGTTGGTTTGTGCCGATACAAATTGCTGAATTAAATAGCCATTTGCACCGTGAATTTCCACGCCGTCAAAGCCTGCCTGTAACGCCAAATCCGCCGCATGGGCAAAAGACTGCACCAAGTTTTCCACTTCTTCGCCTGTTAAAGCTCTCGCACCGGTTTGCGTTTCATCGCTGGCGGTAACCAAATCTTTGCCATTGAGCAAATCAGGGATTGCTTGATGACCGCCATGATGAATTTGCAAAATCGCTTTCGCCCCTTGCGATTGGATTAACTGCGCCGTTTCTTTCAGGCTGCCAAGTTGGTTGGTATAAATGGCTTCAGGCTGCCCGACAAAGGCTTTACCGCCTTCCGCCACCAGCGTTGCTGCGGTGATAAACAAGCCGATATTTTCCGCCCTATTGTGCAAAAAACGGCGTTCTTCATCGCTTAACGTGCCGTCTGCATGAGAGGCAAAATGGGTCATCGGTGCGACCACAAGGCGATTTTTCACATCAACGCCATTATTTAAGCGATAGCTTTCAAAAAGCGGTGCAAAGGTGTTTTGTGTCATGATTGTTCCTTACGGGATTGAAATTTATCAAATAATGAATAAAGGCATTATAAAACCTTTCTTGTCATAACAGAAATTATCAATTAGTATATTTGATATAAATTGAAATGATACCTTGATAGACGGAAAACAACATGTTCAACTTAAACAGCCTTGATTTTAATTTGCTTAAAGCCTTGCACGTTTTGCTGGAAGAACGCAACGTAACCCGCGCCGCCGAACGTTTGGCACTCACGCAACCTGCCGTAAGCGGTATGTTAAACCGACTGCGCCACAAGCTGGACGACCCGCTGTTCGTCCGCTCGGCACGGGGCATGATTCCTACCGACCGCGCTTTGGCTCTTGCTGAGCCATTGCAAAAAATCATCACTGATATTGAGCAGTTGGTTGCACCGTCTGATTTTGAGCCGGCCACTTTGGAACGTACCTTCACGCTGGGCATGACCGACAACGCCATACATTGTATCGGCATTCCTTTGCTTTTAAGCTTGCAAAAAATCGCCCCGAAAGTACGGTTGGTTTTCTTGTCAATCCAAGGGCGAGAGATAGAAAAAATGCTGGAGCAAGGCGAATTGGACATTGCCGTGATTTGCCATTCAGCCGTGTCATCCAACTTGTTTTACCGCCGTTTACACCATGAACGCTATGTTTGCGCCATGCGTGAACAACACCCGATATTGCAACAAAAATGGCATTTGGACAGCTTTTGCGCTTTAAATTTTGTGCTGGTTTCCTTGTTTGGCGACAGCTTTGTCGGCGCGACAGATAAGTCATTGGAACAAATCGGTTTATCTCGCAATGTAGTGTTGTCGGTGCAAAGTTTTGCCATTGTTCCCGAATTATTGCGGCAAAGTGATTTGGCTTCCGTTGTGCCTTATCATTTGGTTCAAAATGCACACGGTATTATCAACAAAGAAATCCCTTTTGAAGTAGAGGGATACGATAAAGTGATGACTTGGCACGAACGTACCCAGCATGATCCGGTACAAAAATGGTTGCGTGAGGTGATGTTGCAGTTAGAGATTTCGTAGGGTGCGTTTGCTAACGCACCATTCAAAATATGTGATAACAAGCGGTCGGATTTAAAAAGAAATTTGCAAAATTCCCTTCAAATCTCACCGCTTGTCACGGTTATTCCCTACTTCCGTTTATCTTCTTCGATTATTGCACGCAACACGTGGCACGGGGTGTCGATAGCAATGGGCAACGCGATGTCCAAATCTTGATGAACTTATTACGACAATGCGGGTCTTAGCTGCGGTGACGAGCAGCGTCACGTTATTTCCAATAAATCAATAAAGGTAGTCAACATGAAAATGTTATCGAAAGCGGCGTTACTCGTCGCCACGTTAGGGTTCTTTACCTCGTCGGCTTTTGCGGCGTCCATTCCAAGTGAAATTTATCGCCCGCACGGTGAATTAGTCAAAGCGGACAGACAAGGAAACGGAGAATATGAAGTCGAATATCGCTTAAAAGGCAATGATGTCCGTGGCTTAGCCAAAACCGTGATTGCCCATGCCAAACAACACGGTTTCCGTGTGACAGAATCCGATATCGAGCGTCACGATGCCGATTTAAAATTTAAACGCGGCGATCAAGAACTTGACGTGCAAATTGAAGTAAAAAATAACAATCGTATTGAATACAAAGCCGATTTAGACTTAGATAAAAACTAAAATAACCTAGCACGAGCCGTGCTAGGTTCGTTCAACCCAGCCCCGCTGGGGCTGAATGGAAGAGCCGCAGAGCGGCTCAGATTAAGTAACCCTATACGGCTCGTATGGGGTTTGTTAACGTTCTGACCGCTTGTAGAACACAAACGGTTGTTTTTTATAAGGCATCTATATAATCAACTAACAATTTACCCTCACCATACAACAACCGGCTCGGCACAATATGCAACCGTTCATCTTTTTCCACAATCAACTGCGGCACGCCTTGCACGCCACAATGGTTGGCGAGTTGTTGCCCGAATTGAATGCGTTGTGCTAATGCCGTTCGGGTAGATTGTTCGCTAAGTAATGGTACCGCTTGGCTAAGGTTGAGCTTGTGCAACAGCTGTTCAACTACCGCCAAATCCGCATTATCCAAACCGTCCACATAACGTGCCGTCTGCAATGCAGCCAACACTGCAAGCTCTTTTTCTAGAGCGATTTGTTGCACCGCCGTTAAAGCCAGCAAACTGTTTGCCGAATCAAACTCACCTTGCCCTTGCAACACGTTTTCCAAATACGCCTGACTAAACGGCTGACCGGTCAATTTTTCAATCCGTTGGTCGTTGCCCCACGCATAGCGGGCGAAATCGGCGTCCATTTTACGACCGCTTTGGTAAAACAAGCCCGTTGGTGTGAGTGCAAGCGGATAGATTTCATTCAGTTTTTGCAATGTTGCTGACGCACCATAACACCAGCCACAAAGGGGATCGAATAAATAATAAATTTTCATTTTGTTTACCACTTCACCTCACCTTTATTCACTTTTGCCCCGAGTTCTAAATTAAATTTCGCAGGTAAGTTCGGGTACGATTTTTCCATTCCAGCAATCACGTCTTGACTGTTTTTACTGTTGGCTAACACTTGCTCGAATTGGGTTAAATAGCCTTTTGTAAAATCAATCGCCGAGCTATCTAACGCTGTACCTTCCGCCATATGACCCGGAATGACTTTTGTTGGTTTTAACGCTTTCATTTCATCAAGTTGCGCTAACCACGCTTGGCGTTGTTCCGCTGTTGCCGTGTCTGCCGTCCATACATTCATATTGCCAAACACCCCGATATTACCCGTGATTGTCTTGATTGACGGGATCCAAACATAAGGGCGATGTGCCAACACGCCTGTTGTGCCACGGATTTCTAAAGTTTCACCTTCTAAAGTCAAGCTATTGTTCGCTAAAACCTTAGGTAATACAGGCTTGCTTGGTGCATTCGCGCCCATTTTTGGCGACCACGTTTTCAATTTCGTGTCTAATTTCGCTTCGATTTTCGCTAACACTGCCGGGGTCGTTACCACATTCACATCAGGGAAAATGCGTTTTAGTGTCTCTACGCCAAAATAGTAATCAGGATCCGCTTGGCTAACTAAAATTGTTGTAAGCGTTTTATTGCTGTCCAACACGTTGGCTGCAATACGCAACGCATCGGCACGCGTAAAACCGCTATCAATTAAAATCGCCTCTTTCTCGCCTGTAACCAATGTTGAAGTTACGCTAAAACTGTTTGGGTTGGCGTGATAAACATCAACTTTTAATTCGGCAGCTGCCATTGTTGAAGTAGCTAAAAGTGCGGTTGCTAATACTGTTTTTTTAAATGTCATTGGATGTTCCTTTTTAGTAAATAAGACTAATATCGTTGTTGATAGCGTGTATTTTAATGAAATAAAAAGAGAGAAAAATAGCGATTTTAGAATATAATTGTTTCTGATTAAGAAACAAAAAGGATAACTATGGACAAACTCACCGCAATCAAAGTCTTTCTGACCGTTGCCGAAACAGGCAGTTTTACCGCCACAGCCGAACGTTTAGAAATCTCCAAACCGATGATCAGCCGTTATGTTGCTTTAATGGAAGAATGGCTGAATGCTCGACTATTTCAGCGTTCCACCCGCAAAGTCGCCCTGACAGAGGCGGGTGAACAAGCGGTGCTTTTCTGCCAAAAAATTGCAAATTTAACTGCAGAAATGGAACAGGAAATGATGGCACAGCAAGGCGAATTGCGTGGCGTGTTACGTGTAACCAGTAGCCAAACCTTTGGGACATATCATTTGGTACAAATGGTCAATCGCTTTTTGCAACTGCACCCAAAGTTGAATATTCAGCTGTTGCTTAACGATCAACCAATGGATTTAATCAGCGAACGGATCGATCTCGCCATTCGGATTACCAACAACCCCGACCCGAATTTTATCGCCCGAAAACTTGCCGATTGTCATTCTTTGCTGGTGGCAACGCCTGATTATTTGGCAAAGTTCGGCACGCCAAAGCAGCCCGAAGATTTGTATCAACATCACTATTTGTCGCACCACAACATCAACCGAAAAGCGTGGAAATGTACGCAAGGGGAACGGGAAGTGTTGCTCGACCTCGACAGCCGTTTTACCACCAACGACACCCAAGCCTTGCTCAACTCCGTGCTGGACGGCAACGGCATTGCGATGTTGCCAAAATATATGCTGGAAACCGAACTGCAACAGGGCAAACTGCAAGCCGTTTTAACCGACTGGCAGCTACCGACATTCAGCATTTATGCGATGTATCCGTCAAGGGATAAACTCCCCCTTGCCGTGAGAAAATTGATTGACTTTTTGGTGGAAAATTTTGAAGGGAAAGAATGGTAAGCGGTGGGATTTGAAAAGAAATTTGCAAACTGAAAAAACTTCGCAAAATCCGACCGCTCTTTATAAAAAAGCCCCTAAGTAAATGCCGTTTGAATGTAAATCCAAACAGCATTTTCCTTATCTCATCAATCAATTCCTGCATGCTTTTCACATAGTCAATCGTAGGAATGTTATTGCCCACCGACACGCCCATTTCTTTCATAGGTAAAGTCTCTCTTCATCAAAACCTATCAAAGCCAAAATATTTTTCCCCAATTCTTATGAATTCGAGTTGGTAGACAGCAAATGATTTCAATGCCTGCTTGTTTAAGTTTAGCGTAATCTAAGAGCCAGCCCTATTTGGAAAGAAATATTGCAAATAACTTGAAATATACTTAAGGATCCTCATATTTATAAAATAGAAAATTCGATTAGAGTAATATAAAAATGTCTATCAGATGGGAAAATATCAAACCTTTAAAAGGTTCTCAAAATAATGCCTTTGAAGAACTGGTGTGCCAATTAGCACGCCAAGAATTTCAATCACAAGGGAAATTTACCAGAATTTCTGCTCCTGATGGTGGTATTGAAGCAATGTGTGAATTTTCAGATGGTTCGTTATATGGATGGCAAGCCAAATATTTTTTGAGTTCATTTTCATCATCACAGTGGGGACAAATTGAAGATTCTTTCAAGGAATCTTTAAAAAATTATCCAAACCTTACAAAATATTATGTTTGTGTCGCAACTGATAGAGCAAATGCCAATATATCAGGAAACAAATCCTTTTGTGTTAAATGGGAGGAACAGGTCCAAAAATGGAAAGAATTCGTTCAATCACAAGGTCGTGAAATAGAATTTGAATTTTGGGGAAGTTTTGAGTTATCTAATTTATTATCAAAACCAGAAAATGCAGGTAAAAAATTCTTTTGGTTTAATGAAAATGAATTATCGGATAAATGGTTTGAACAATACAATCAACAAGCTATTAGCAATCTTGGCGTTCGTTATACACCAGAAATCAATGTTGATTTACCCATTGCAATACAATTAGAAAGTTTGGCACGAACAGAGAGTTTTAAAGAAAATTTTGGAAACCAATTTAGCCAATTATTAATAGATGTTAAATCACAATATCAATCTCTGTATCGTTATGAAAAGTTAAATCAGCATTTTGAACCTGTATATGAGCTTTTAATTAAAAACCTTAATTTATCAAAAATTGATAATTTAGAAGTAGTCATAGATATTAATTTATTGATTCAGAAAACCAATGAGTTAATAATGTATCTTGAATCTTTATCTAAAGATTATTTAAATAAAGAAAAAAATAATGATTACTACTATTTCAGAAAATTGATCAATGGATTAGAAGATATTATTCAATTATTAAATTCATCTGAATTATCATTGTTCAATGGTAAAGTGCTTGTTTTAACTGGTCAAGCTGGCAGTGGTAAATCCCATCTATTGGGAGACTTTGTCCAGCAAAGTCAATCTTCTGGAAAATACGCCTTATTGTTATTGGGTCAGGATTTTACTGAAAAATCTAATGTTTGGAACCAAATTTTTAAACAGTTAAATCTTCATAATACAACGCCTGATGTTTTTTTGTCAGCTTTGAATAGCATAGGCGAAATGCAGAAAGAACGAGTAATTTTAGCCATAGATGCCTTAAATGAGGGTGAAGGAAAATCTTTGTGGAATAACCAACTTAATGGATTGGTTGAATTGGTAAGCCAATATTCAAACATTGGATTAGTTATTAGTGTACGAGATAGTTACCAAGAAATTATTTTTAATCAATTAAATACAAAAAATAAAGATAAATTATGTTACATCAAGCATACAGGATTTATGGATAATGAGTTTGAAGCCATTCAAATATATTTCCCATACTATGGCTTACAATTACCTAGCGTACCATTGCTTAATCCAGAATTTTCTAACCCATTGTATTTAAAATTATTTTGTGAATCTTTAAAATTTCAAGGGGAAATTTGTGTTCCAAAAGGTCATAAAGGATTTAATTACATTATAAAATCTTATTTGGAGGGTGTTGAAAAACGTATCTGCGAACAAATTGAACAAGATATTGGCTCAAACTTAGTGCAAAGAGCAATCAATGTAATTGCAAAATTACAATTGGAAGAAGATAAATATAGCCTGGATTATCTTACAGCCAAGAGAAAAGTTCGTGATGAGTTAATAGAAGATATTGCAGAATCAGATGCCAAAAGATTTCTTGATTACTTAATTAAAGAAAATGTTATCAGTAAAAATGCTTATTATGGTAAAGATAAAGAATATGTTTATTCTAACTATGAAAGAATTGGAGATTACCAAAAAGCTAACTTGATATTGCAAAACATTCACAATCAAGATGATTTTATTCAATGGCTAAATACCGAACAAGGGAAAGCCCTATGTAACAGAATTGGTTATGACAAGGGAATTTGGGAAGCGTTGAGTGTATTATTACCCGAACGATTTGATTTTGAAGTATTTGAAGTAATTGATTGCTCAAAAGATCGGGTTTGGTTTGATATTATTGTGGGAAATCTCTTTTGGAGACTACCTGAAACAATCAACATGCCCAAATTGCGACACTTTCTGAATAATCATCAATATTTTAATCAAGCAACTTGGACTGATGTTTTATATCAATTAGCTACTGAAATTGACCATCCATTAAATATAAGATATTTGCATAACAAACTACATTCTTTTTCTTTAGCAGATAGAGATGCGGTTTGGACTGCTTTTATTGTGTTAAATTCTTATCAATGCCCAGCAATAGATAGGTTATTGACTTGGTGTCATAAATCAAGTGGTCAAGAAAATATTGAACCAGAAGCATTATTGTTGGGTGCAATCGCTGTAAGTTGGTTATTTACTTCTACTGACAAACAAAGTAGAAATAAGTATATTAATGCACTGGCTCATTTATTATGGAATAGATTAGACATTGCATTAGAATTATTTAAAGAATTTAATGCGGTTAATGACCCTTATGTGATGGAAGGTATTTTATCTGCCATTCATGGTGCTGTTGTCTATTCAGAAAATATATCTTATTTAAAAGAACTTGCATTAGAGATAGACAATCAGATATTTAATAAAGCCGAAACCGAAGAAATTTATCCAAATGTTTTAGTTCGTGATTATGCTCGTCGTATTATTGAATTTTCTTTACAGAAAGATAATTATTCATCAAGTGATATTGATTCAATCAGAGAAAGAATCACACCTCCATACAGAAGTTCTTTTCCTGATATTTTACCAACAAATGAAGAGATTGATGAAAAGTATCATTCTGATGGACAGAAAATAATTATTCGTTCAATGACAACGGAGTATGGTCGTGGTATTTGCAACTATGGTGATTTTGGCAGATATACTTTTGAAGCTAAGTTTCGCAAATGGAGGAATTATAAACTAGGAAATATTATTAATGTTGATTTATTAAGCAATTATGCTTGCCAAATGATTTTTGAACAATTTGGTTATGATGATAAAAAGCATCTTAAATTTGATAGAGAAAGCCGTTCAAGACACTGGAGAAGATATGATACAGGTAAAATTGAGCGAATTGGTAAAAAGTACCAATGGTTGGCTTTATACGAAATTTTGGCAAGGGTGATGGATAATTTTCCTGCTTTTGTTGATAGTTATAATGACAAATCAGAACGTGGCTATATAAGAAATTTAGATAATTTTTATTTACCAAAAACTCAAATCAAAATTTCACCGCCAACCAGAACCAATGCATTTTCTCAATACAAAAATCAAGAACAATGTAAAACCAAATATTATTTTACTATTCAAGATGATGAATTGATTGATGATTGGGTTCAGACTAATAATTTTCCTGATATTGGCTATCTACTGGAATTGACGATTAACGGTGAGAAATGGCTTGTTTTAGAAAGACACGATGATTTTTGTGAAATGGCAGAATTCGGACAAAAGGAAGCTTATGATATTCAAAAGTGGTTGCAAATACGCAGTTATTTAGTTAAAGAATCTCAACATTCAAAAGCCAAAACTTGGTTGGAACAACAAGACTTTATGGGAAGATGGATGCCAGAAGGTAATGAATATTGTAATGTTGATATTAATCAATTTTTTGCTAAAAATACATTCAATGAATGGCAAGAAATTTTTAGTTATGGAGAAATTGAGCCTCCTTCATTTAAAGTTATACCTAGTGTAAATTCCCATATTTGGGAATCTACTTATGGTAATGATGGTATTTCATTTTATGCACCTACCCCAAGAATTTATCACGGAATGAAAATGCAAAATTCCATTAAAGATGGTTACTGGGTTGATTCACAAAATAATTTAATTTGTTTTAATCCACAGATAAATGATGAATTTCAAGATAGTTTATTGGTTAAAAAAGAGGAATTCTTAAATTTCTTAAGAGAGCATCAATTAAAATTGATTTGGACTGTTTTAGGTGAGAAACATGCTTATAAACAAAGCAAATTTTTACAAGAGCTTTCGGGAGTTTATTATCTACATGGTAAAAATCAACAAGTAAAAGGTAAGGTTTCAAGCACTATTCAAGAGATCTCACACTGGGGGGCTGGATTTTAGATTTAGTGGACATAGCAATATTTCATCATATGCATTAACCACTCAAATATTAGGTACTCAGTATAAAGATTGGAAACTTTAACCCCAAAAACTGTTTATCATTATACTAATTTTGCTGACTAAAATAATGGGGCAAATATGATTTGCCCCACGTTTAATCTATGCTTCTCTTCAATAAGCTATTGTTATTGCCCAAACATCTTCCAAAACGGCACGACTTCAATGGTTTTGTTCTCTACAATCATCTTATCTTCCTGATCAAAAGTGATGATTATGCCTTGTTCAAAATGAAAGAAGTTCATTGCATCGAGCAATCCATCACGTTCACGAGCGATATTTTCTGCACTTAATTGCCAGCAAACTTGGATAAGTTGTACGGGCGAGCTGTTTTTACACACCACAAAATCGCATTCTTTGTTGTTTTCGTTGTAATAATACAACTCTGAAAATGCTCTTCTTAACGCCCAAAAAACCGCATTTTCTAACTTTCTTCCTTGATCTTGAGTGAAAGACGGGCTGATGACACGCTGCAATCCATTGTCTATGAAATAGGCTTTGCGCGGATTAGCCAGTTGTGTTTTGTAAGAATAGGAAAACTTCGGTAGCAAGCTGATCACATAGGCTTGCTCTAAATGCGAGAGATATTCCTGCACAGTGGCGGTGCTTTTGACTTCAAGGCTCTGTTTGAGTTTGCCGGCGGTAATCAAATTGCCCACGTTGCCAGCTAAGAAAAGCAGCAAACGCTTCATTGAACGCTCATCACGGATACCAAAACGCACGATAATATCGCGATACAAAATGTCGTTGATAAGTGCATTCAAAATCTCGTCTTCATTGAATTGCAAATATTGCGGAAAGCCGCCTAGATGAAGATAATCCGCCACGGCATCGGCATTTTTTTCTTTGCCAAGAAACTCGCAAAACTCCAAAAAAGAGAAAGGGAAAAGCTCACGACTAATGTGCCGCCCCGTAAGTTTTGTGCCAAGTTCACGGCTTAACAAAGAGGCATTCGAGCCGGTTACCACCACTTGATAGCCCTGATCGAGCTTGCCCCGCACATAAACTTCCCAGCCCTCGATAATCTGAATTTCATCAAAATAAAGCGTTTGAATTTGGGCATTCTCTGCAATAATTTCATCTAACAATGCAAAATCGCTAAATTCAAAATTAAATAATTGCGGCGTGTCGAAGTTGAGAAAGAGATAGCTGTTTTCCGTTTGTTTTTCAATGAGTTGAGCTAATAACGTACTCTTTCCGCTACGGCGAATACCTGACACAACCAAAGCAAAATCAGGCAGCACTTTAATATTGCTAAGCATTTGACGTGGATATGTTTTTTGTTCCAACAACTTACTTTGCTGAGTTTGAATGGCTTGTTTTATCTCTGTTTTTAATAACATTTTAACTCCCAACAAATTGTTTAATGCTATCGAACAAAACCATTCAATAGCAACGAACAAAAGCGTTTAATACTAATGAATGGATTTTATACCTAAAAATGAGTTGATTCAAATGGAAAAATGTTTGTGGGTCATTGTGTCGCTAAAATCTTTTAACTACACAGTTCATCTCATAAAGAAAAGCGGTGGGATTTGAAAAGAAATTTGCAAACTAAAAAAACTTCGCAAAATCCTACCGCACTTCACCTCTAAATCCAGTAAATTTTAAGACTATTTTTTCCTTGTCTTTTCTCTTTCTCACACCTAAAATAGCATTTTATTTAGTAATTTTTAAGACTATTAATATGAGCAACTTCGACAAACTCGGCAAACAAATCAGTGAAGTAGATGCCACAATGGACGCTTGGATTGCCAAATTAGGCTTGGGTTATAACCATTTTGCGGTGCTGTATTCGTTGGCAGCGGCGGAAAGTGGGCAATGTACGCAAAAGCAAATTTGCGATGAATGGCTGTTGCCGAAACAGACGGTGTTTAACGTGTGCAAGGAATACAAAGAAAAAGGCTGGATTGAGTTTAGCGAAAATGCAGTGGATAAACGGGAGAAAATTATGCGTTTGACCGCAGACGGCAAGGCGAAGGCGGAACCTGTTTGGCAGGCGACACAGCAGTTGGCGGATAAAACTTTTGCAAAATTAGGCGAGAAAAAGACCGCTCAACTGTTTGCTTTGTTGGCGAAATTTTGCACGGTTTGCCGTGAGCAAATCGACAAAACGAATACGGTGGCTTGATGTCGTTAGAAAATCTTGAACCGCCCCTTGCACCAACAATGCTCCGTTCGCTCAAAACCCTTGCTTTGCAACATAAAAAACGGCTGTTTGCCACATTTGGCTTGGTGGCGGCGGAAAATTTGCTGTTGTTGATTTATCCTTTGGTGGGCAGTTTTGCGGTGAATGCGGTGCTAAACGGGCAACTGGTTTCCGCTCTGGCTTATGCCTTGATGGTGCTGATTATTTGGGGCGTGGGGGCGGCTCGCCGTGCGGTGGACACTCGTGCTTTCACTCGCATTTACACAGAACTTGCCGTGCCGGTGATTTTGAACCAGCGGATTAAAGGCATGGATACTTCAACCACCACCGCGCGTGTGTCGTTGTCCCGTGAGTTCGTCAATTTCTTTGAACACCATTTGCCAACCTTGATTACTTCTGCGTTTTCGATTATCGGGGCGGTGGTAATGTTGCTGTTGATTGAATTTTGGTCGGGCGCGGTGGCATTGTTGATTGTGGTGGGCTTTGGCTTGCTGTTGCCCCATTATGTGAAGGTCAATGACCGCCTGTACTTCAAACTCAACAACCGTCTTGAAAAAGAAGTGGATAGAGTGGAACGCGCCAAAAACAGCGAACTGATTAAACATTATCGCTTGGTAGAACGTTTCCGCATCCTGATTTCCAACCGAGAAGCATTAAGTTTTTTATGTATCGGCGTGGCGATGTGCGTGCTGTTTGGCGTAACGCTCACGGTTTTAACCCTAAAACAAGGTGTCACCGCAGGGCATATTTATGCGGTGATTACCTATCTCTGGACCTTCGCCATCAGCCTTGATGACGCACCAAGATTGGTGGAAGAATTGTCGAAGTTGAAGGATATTGGGAAACGGGTGGAGGTTTGATTAAGTCGAGATAAAACACTCTACTCCAACGCCTTAATCCCCTTAATAATCTGGCAATGCTCTACGTCTTCCGCTTGGCACTCAATGAACGGTTCGAGCATTGCTTTGATTTGGTTAAGTTGGACAATTTGTTGTTCAATTTGGATTAAATGCTGGCGAGTGAGTTTATCCGCCACTTCGCAGCGGTTGTGCGGGTTGGCTTGGAGTTCTAGCAGTTGTTTGATTTCTTCCAAGCTAAAGCCAATCATTCGGCAGCTCTTAATAAAACTCAGTTGGTTGAGCTGCTTTTCACTAAAAAGACGATAACCGTTCGCCTGCCTTGTGGCAGCATCAATCAAGCCCAGCTTTTCGTAATAGCGGATTGTTTCTAAATTCACACCGCTTGCTTTGCTCAATTCACTTATTTTGAAAAATCTGCCCATTTTGCTTGACCCTGTAATAACTACGGAGTTTATATTGTGTCGTAAGTTAAATTTAAACACAAGGAAAAGAAAATGAGTTGTTCAAGTTCTTGCTGTGGCTCGCATAGCACACACCGTTCCCCGCAATACCACCGTGCCCTATGGATCGCTTTGGCGATAAATTTCACGATGTTTATGGTTGAAATTGTGATGGGGGTAAAATCGGGGTCGGTATCATTGCTTTCCGACAGTCTCGATTTTTTAGGCGACAGTGCCAATTATGTGATTAGCCTGATCGTGTTACCCATGGCGTTAAGTTACCGAGCCAAAGCCTCTTTAATCAAGGGCGCAACGATGGGCGGTTTCGGGCTATTTATTTTAATCACAACATTATACCGCTGGTTCTACGGCGATCTTCCAAACCACAGCGAAATGAGCATTGTCGGCGTACTCGCCCTTTTCGCCAATCTCGCCGCATTATGGGTGCTTTACCACTTCCGTGATGGCGACAGCAATATGCGCAGCGTGTGGCTTTGCTCAAGAAATGATGCCATCGGCAATATCGCTGTCGTGTTGGCTGGCGTTGCGGTCTATTTCACCCAGTCCAAATTCCCCGATTTAGTCGTTGCCTTTATCTTGGCATTTTTAGCCTTACAAGCGGCAAAAGAGATTATTCTTCGGGCATTGGGGGAATTGAAAGAGAGTAAATAAACAAGCGGTGGGATTTAAGACAAACTTTGCAAATTGCAAAATCTTCTCAAAATCCCACCGCACTTTTCACGCTAAATTACTTGCTCGCTACGGTAAAGCGTTTAAACAAGTGAGCTTGTTTTTCTGCATCGTCTGCGATGGCAATGGCTAAGTCTGCTACGCTGATACCTGCTGGGGCTTCGCCGTTCATCAACAACTCTTCACTACCTAAACGATATTCGCCTGTACGCTCTTCGCTATAACCACCGGTTACGCCTAATAAAGCTGGTGGCGAAATGAATGCCCAGTTCACATCACGGCGATCACGCAAGTCGTTGAGCAAATTACGAGCGGCATTTGCTCCTGCAAAAATCTCTTTCGGAAAAGCATCTGTGTCAATCAGTTGTACGTTTAGCGCGACATACAAACTGCCCGCACCGCCCACAATTAATAAATACGGCACTTGTGCCGCTTTTGCTGCTTCGGTAATCGCATTCGCCCCACGGGTGAAATCTTCGGCGATATTCGGGTTCGTCCAACCCGGATTAAATGCACTAACTACTGCATCAAACCCTTTTAACTGCTGTGCAAAATCAGCAGAATTGACATCAAAACTGACCGCTTGCACGTTGTCCGCTTTTGTCACTTTGTCGGTATTGCGCGCAAACGCTGTTACTTGATGACCACGGCTCGCCAATTCCGCCACTACTGCACTACCTACATAACCTGTTGCACCAATTACTGCGATTTTTTTCATTTTGTTTTCCTTCTATTAAGTTGATTACATTTGCCAAACCGGCTGATGTGGCGTATTATAGATCTAAACTTACTTTTGTGAAGTACTTACAAAAATGTTAGTTTTGAAATATTTTTTTAACTGATTGAAATACAAGGAAATAAAAATGGAAAAATTTTCAAATTCAATCGAACGGGGCTATGTGTTATCTGCTCAATGCCCTTCTCGTGAGATTTTGCAACATCTGACTAACCGTTGGGGTGTGTTGGTGATGATTGTGTTGATGAAAGGCACAAAACGGTTTAGTGAAATCCGCCGTGAGATTGATGGCGTGAGCGAGCGTATGCTGACCCAAACGCTACAACAGTTGGAACAAGATGGTATGCTCAATCGTAAATCCTACAACACCGTACCGCCACACGTGGAATATTCGCTGACCGATTATGGTAGAGAAGCGGGAACAAAACTGGCGGATTTGGTGGACTGGTTGGAAGAGAATTTAGCGGGAATTTTGCGGAGTAAGGCATAATGCAAGCGGTGAGATTTCTAATAAATTTTACAAATACAGGGCATATTAAAATCTCACAACCTTTTGAAAGGATTCCAAGGTTAAAAGTCGTTTGAATACCCATTCAAACGACTTTTTTGTTATCCCATCAATTCACCAACCAATTCCTGCACGCTTTTCACACGATGAATGGCAGAAATCCCATTACCTACAAATTCCGACAATACCGAAAAACTGCCCATTTCTTTCATTGGCAATGTTCCGCACTCATCAAAACCTGTCAGTACCAAAATATCCGCACCTAATTTTGTACTCCCTGCCCATTTGAGCTTGGTGTAAATCTATTCATCCAACAAACCATTAAATGGGGAAATTTAACCGCAGAATTTGTCAGATAGCTTAAAAGGCTATTCTGCCAATTTGTAATAAAAAACACCGCTTGTCTGTTGTTCAATACAGTCAAACGGTGTTGTCATTTACTCATCCAATATTTATTTAAAAACGGCTCAATCACCGCCCATACTGCATTAAAATTATCACTAAACACACTGTGAGTAGCATTAGGTATCACCGCAATGTCGGCATTAGGCAAAGCTTTATAGGCTTTAATGACCGTATCCAAAGGTGCGTTTTGGTCGTCTTCGCCCACAATCATTAAAGTTTTGGCGGGGATATTTTTAAAAACATTCTCGCCAATCTCTAAATGATTAAAATACGCCACGTTTTGCCCAAACCATTCTTCAGTGCGTTTGGGTTCTGGGCGGATTTTAGCTTGCTCCTGCCAATAGAGAGGGTCAAGTTTGGCAAAGTCGGCGAAAGTCCCGCCAAATGTACGAAAGCCTTTTTGCCACTTACCTGCACCGATGGCAATGATTTTATTGGTTTTATTTGGGTAATTTAGGGCAAAGTAAATACGCAGTATAAGCTCCATCGCTAAATCCCAAAATATGGGCGGGTTTGTCGGTAATGTGGGTCAGCACATTATAGACATCTTGGGCTTTAACGGCATAACTTGGGGTTTGTCTGCCAATCTCGGACTTACCGTGTCCCCTGGTATTGATGGCGATAACTTGGTAATTTTGGGAAAGATGGTCAATGAGTTGCCCCATTTCAGCAATCGATCCAACCAATCCGCCGTGCAACACTACAATAGGCTCGCCTTGTCCGTGAATTTCATAATAAATTTTGGCGTCATTGCTTTGTAGATATTTACCATTGGTGTCGCCATAATTGATGGAGCTTTGGTAACTTTGCGGCGTTTGTCCAAAATAGCGTAAATTATCCGCATACGCTGTTAAGCTTATACTACTGAGCAATACAAAAGCCGGTAGCAGTTTTTTCATGTTTCTCTCCCGATTTTTCATAAAATCAATCCACTTTAACTCTGGTCATTAATAAAGAACCACCTAAAATCACACCATTAAAGTTCATACTGTGGTTTACGTAACAACCGCTCACGGTTTGGGGCAATTTTTGTGTCCCAAACTTTTTCTTTGAATGCCTGCTCATCAAGTTCCTGAAAATCAATGGTAATATATTCGGCAGGCGTGTTCAAACGCGTGCTGACAAAAGCGGTCAAATCATTGGCAAAGGCTTGCAATTCCTGTTCATTTAAGCCTTTCGGATAGCATTGTAGGGTAATATGAGGCATTTTTTCTCCTATAAATTGGTTGGTGATGGCTATTATTTTACGCTGCGTTATGATATAAATAAAATAATAAAATTATATAAAAGTTATTAAACGCATTTATATCTATGCAAAACCTGAATAATTTGGATTTAAACCTATTAAAAGCCTTACATGCCCTAATCGAAGAGAAAAATGTCAGCCGTGCTGCCGAGCGTTTGAACCTTACCCAACCTGCGGTCAGCACAATGCTTGCCAAGCTCCGCCACCGCTTTAATGACCCTTTATTTATCCGCACCGCCCACGGAATGATCCCCACCTCTAGAGCCGAAGCTCTAGCCCAGCCCGTCAAGGCTATTTTGGACAGTATAGGCATACTGATGCAACCTGTGGCTTTTAATCCCATTAATTTAGAATACACTTTCAAGCTGGCTGGCACAGAAAATGGTATTCGCACACTGGGTGTGCCTTTTGCCCTAAAGCTTGCCCATCTTGCGCCCAAAGTGAAAATCGTATTTTTGGCGGTACAAGGGCAAGATTTAAATAAAAATTTGGCGGACGGCGTATGGGATTTGGCAATTACAGGACAACAGCAACTGGACGACAAAGTGCATTTTGACTTTTTAATGCGTGAAGAATATGGCTGTGCGGTGCGTCAAGACCACCCAGTCTTAGCTCAAAAATGGGATTTGGACGCTTTTTGTGCATTGGAATTTGTGCTGGTTGCCTATCACGGCGGACATTTTACAGGGGCGACTGATGAAGCGTTAGCAAGGCTTGGGCGAAGTCGCACGGTCAAAATGTCCATTGGGCATTTTTCGCTATTGCCTGATTTATTAAAAAACAGTGATTTGGCAACCGTTGCTCCGATACATTTTTTAGAAACACAAAATGAGCTGGTACTGTTAAAGCCGCCTCTTGTCATTGAGGGCTACACCAAAGTTATGGCTTGGCACGCCAAAACGAATTATGATCCTGTGCAGATTTGGTTTCGCCAAGTGATGAAGGAAATAGCAAAAGATATTCAGCCAGCCTAAAAATTTGCAAAATTTCCCAAGAAAAACACCGCTTGTCTGTTACTTAATACAGTCAAGCAGTGTGTTATGGCTTAATTGAAATATTGTCTGATTATCCAATGCCCGCTTATCCTGTGCATTTATTGTATTTAAAACATCGCTATCAATCGGCGGTCATGCGTGCTTTTTTGGATTTTGTGATGGGGAAAGTGAGCTCTGTGGCTAGTCGAAATCAAAAATACTGTCTGACTTATTCACTGACCTGACCAGTACAGTAAAGAAGCGGGAACAAAACTGGCGGATTTAGTCGATTGGTTGGAAGAGAATTTAGCGGGGATTTTGAGAATTAAAGGAAAATAATGATTTTAAATAAGTAGGAAAATTTACAAATAACAGAAATAGGTTGAAACTAAAAAGTGCGATTTGAACAAATCGCACTTATTTGAGATTAATTTAGAAAAAAGCCTTAATATGTTCAGCAATGTCAAAACAGCAATTTTCAAGTGCAAAATGCCCGCTTGCCACAGGAATAATTTTGGCATTTGGTACATCTTTAGCAAATGCTTCAGCTCCCGCCCAAATAAAAGACGGATCATCTTTACCCCAAATTTCTAATAATTTGGGTTGATAAATGCGCAGATATTCTCGAAATACAGGGTATAATTTTATATTACTTTGATAATCAAAGATTAAATCAGATTGTTTTTCAGCATAATCTGGAATGATCATCGCATAGTATAAATCCAAACTATAACCATCAGGCGCAACGCTACCTTCTTCTGTACCAAATGTGTACTGACCTATAACGGTTTCTTTCGCAAATGCCGTTTTATATTGCTCCCGAAGTTCTGGCGTTGGATTTTTCCAATATTCTGCACGAGCCTCCCATTTTGAGCCTAAACCTTCAAGATAAACATTACCATTTTGACTAACAATCCCTAAAACCGATTGTGGATATTTACTCGCAATGCGGAAACCAATAGGTGCACCATAATCAAAGACATACATATAAAATTGAGATATATTCAGTTTTTGAATGAATTTTTCTATGATTTGAGTTAAATGATCAAACGTGTACTGAAACTCGTTGCGTGGAGGGCTATCGGATTGCCCAAACCCTGGATAATCGGGGGCGATTAAATGAAATTTATCAGCCAACATGGGCATTAAATCTCGATACATATGGCTCGATGAAGGAAAACCGTGAAACAGTAGCATAATAGGTTTATTGGCATTACCGCATTCACGATAGAAAATATTAATACCATCTACATTGACTTTTTTATACTGCATAGCGATATCTCCATAATAGCTTAGCCATCAACACAACCTAACAATTTAGGTAAATCTATTTTATCATATTAATTATGATTAAACAGTGGAGCAAGCTTCAGTTGACACGCCTTATATCCCAAGAACTTGCCCATTTTCTACATGAAGCTAAAGCCTAATAGCCGGGGAAATTTGGCTGGTTTTTTGCAATTTTCCCCGACTGACACCTTAGGATTCCGCCAACGCCCAAATCTCCGCACTTTCAAAAATAAAAGTCCCAAGCGGTTTCTGTTTAACCGCTTGAATTAACGCACTCGCCAGTACAGCGGTCGGCATCGGTTTCATACTCTGTAATAAGCCGATTTTATTTAGCGCGTTTAACACACTAATTGTCCAGCATTCGCCGGCTCGGTCGGTATTCGGGCGGATCAGTGACGGCGGTCGGAAGATAAGTAATTGCGGAAAGCCTAGCTGCGTGATGTCTTGTTCGAGCTGTCCTTTCATTTGGGTATAGAAAAAACGAGAACGGCTGTCCGCATAACCGGATGAGACCAGCACACAACGTGACACGCCGTTTTGGCGTGCGATTTTGGCAACATCATATTGGTACTGATAGTCGATTTTCCATTGCGCCGCTTTGCTGCCTGCAGCTTTAAGCGTGGTGCCCAAACAAGAAAACAGTACATCGCCACGCACCTTGCCTTGCCACGTTTGCGGTTGGTCAAAATCAATCATTTCCACCGTCAATTTAGGGTGTTGCAACGACATTGCTCTGCGCACAAACACGGTTACTTGCGAATAATCGGGATTATCCAATAACTGTTGAACGAGCTTCTGCCCTGTTGCGCCTGTGGCGCCGATGATCACCGCTTGCATATTGCCTCCTTATCGGCTTTTTTCCATCGCTTTACGCGATGCTTTGAGTAACATTTTACGTGGCAATAATGGAATAATCCATTCTAATGCAAATTTCAATTTGCTCTCGTTAAACGCCACTAGCTCGCCTTTTTCCATCGCTTTATAACCATACTCTGCCACCGATTGTGCTGATTTAGCGTTTTTCCACGCATCCACGCCCTGTAAATCGCCTGCGTTCACAAAACCGGTTGCCACGGCGCCCGGGCAAAGTGCGGTGACGGTCACACCAAATTCCGCCACTTCTTCGGCAATCGCTTGGCTAAAAGATGTTACGTAGGCTTTCGTTGCATAATAAACCGCTTGCAAAGGTCCGGGTAAGAAACTCGCTGTTGAGGAAACATTTAAAATTTTGCCGCGACGGCGTTCCACCATACCTTTTAAATAAAAATGCGTTAATTCAGTTAAAGCGGTGATATTCACTTGGATCATTTGTTGCTCTTTTGCTAATTCACGCTCAAAAAAACAACCGTGCCCGCCAAAACCAGCATTGTTGATTAAAATATCCACCGTAATGCCTTGATCTTCCGTCATTTCAAAAATCGTTTGAGCGGCATTCGGCTGTGCGAGATCCTGCGCAATCACCCACGCCTTTATACCGTATTGGCTTTCCAATTCATAAGCCAGTTGCGCTAATTTGTCTTCAGAACGCGCCACCAATACAAGATTACCGCCTTTTTGTGCGTGAATTTTTGCCAGTTCCAACCCG
>NZ_JBGXYA010000050.1:0-24904 GCF_041814905.1 Glaesserella sp.
ACGTCAAGAAGCCAAACGTCGTGAATTAAAAGTGTTTGATGCGACCTGCCCGCTTGTGACTAAAGTCCATATGCAGGTGGCGAGAGCCAGCCGTAAAGGAACAAAAGCAATTTTGATCGGACACGAAGGACATCCTGAAGTAGTCGGCACCATGGGGCAATATGACAACCCGGAAGGCGGTATTTTTTTAGTGGAGGATGTAGAAGATATCGCCCGCTTAGGTTTAAAAGATGATAGCGATCTGACCTTCATGACTCAAACGACACTCTCCATTGACGATACGATTGATGTCATTGAAGCATTAAAACAAAAATACCCGGCGATTCAAGGACCGCGTAAAAACGATATTTGTTACGCCACAACTAACCGCCAACAAGCTGTTCGTGAATTGGCAATACAAGCACAGCTCGTTTTAGTGGTCGGTTCTAAAAATTCGTCCAATTCCAACCGGTTAGCGGAGCTTGCTTCCCGAATGGGAACTCCGTCAAAGCTGATTGATGGCCCGCAAGATATCGATCCTACATGGTTAGACGGCGTACAAACCATCGGTATCACTGCAGGCGCATCAGCTCCGGAAGTGTTAGTACAATCGGTGGTTGAACATTTAAAATCATTAGGTGTAACCGACGTCTCCGAATTAGAGGGCTGTGAAGAAAATACCGTGTTTGAAGTCCCGCGTGAATTACGCATTACGGAGGTAAATTAATGAACCGCTTTAGAATTGAGTGGGAATGTCGTCGTGGCATGCGTGAACTGGATAAAATGATTATGCCGTTTTATCAGCAATATTTTGATGAGTTGAATGAAATACAGCAGCAAACGTTTGTTGAGATGCTAAGCTATAGCGACCCGGAATTATTCCGCTGGTTTATGCATCAATTACCTGCGCCGACCGCCGAACTACAAGAAATGGTTGCGCTTATCCGTTCTAAATTAGCCTATTAATCAACTCAAACCGACTCACATAAAGTAACAAGCGGTGTGTTTTTGCAAAAAATTTGCAAATTCCCACCGCTTGCCTTGTTTTAGAGAACAAACTATGTCAAACAGACAATATGAATTTTTCGGACAAGATCCGAATTTCCCAACCAAGTTGGTCACATTTACCGTATTAATCGGTGCATTTTTTGGTTACCTGAATGAAACCTTACTAAACGTAGCGCTCACCCATTTAATGGTGGAATTTCATATCGACAAAACCACCGTACAATGGATGGCGACCGGCTTTTTATTGGTAATGGGAGCATTTACTCCGCTGACTGCCAATGTGATTCAGTGGTTTACGACCCGTACAATGTTGTTAGTTACACTGATTACCTTTGTGGTCGGCACCTTAATTTGTGCTTTTGCCACAAGCTTTCCGATGCTATTGGGCGGACGTTTTATTCAAGCTGTTTCCGCCGCTTTTACCGTCCCGATCTTGTTTAACACCATTTTGTTGATTTATCCGCCGGATCGTCGCGGTACCATCATGGGGATTATTACGATGATGTTTATGGTGGCTCCGGCTATCGGTCCGACGTTATCGGGGGTTATTGTTGATTACTTCGGTTGGCGTTATCTGTTTTTACTGACAGTTCCGTTTATTTTGCTCTCTATTGCATTGGCAATTTTGTTTCTTAAAATCAATCTACAGCCACTGAACAGACCCAAAATTGACTGTTTGTCCGTATTCCTTTCGATACTTGGGTTAGGAACATTAGTTTATTCCACCAGTAACTTTGCGATTTTGAGTTTACCCGTGTTTGGAACTTTGTTTGTCGGTTCAATGATATTGATTGCGTGGTTTGCCAAACGGCAGACAATTCTAACAGAGCCGTTAGTGGATCTGTCAGTATTTCAGGTAAAACAATATCGCTATGCCATGATCATTTTAGCAATTCTGATGTTTGTTTTTATTGGCGCTGAATTGATTATGCCAATGTATATGCAACAAGTAGTGCTGCTATCCGGCACAGCAACCGGCTTAATTTTACTACCGGGAAGCGTGGTACAAGCATTTTTATCACCGTTAATGGGTAATCAACTCGATAAACGCGGAGCAAGACCGATTGTGGTACCGGGTACAATATTGATGTGCGTAACTTTTGTGTTAATGATGCTATTTTTCAACATTGACAGTTCAAACTGGCTACTCACCGTGATTTTTATGCTGCTACCGATTTCAGTATCGATGATTGTTGTCTCAGAAACTCACGGTTTAAATGCACTTCCAAAAGAGATGTATCCGCACGGCACGGCAATTATCAGCACCATTAACCCCATCGCCGGTGCGGTAGGGGCCGCATTCTTTGTTGGAGTCACACATATGGGAGAAAAACTTTATAGCACAACCGAAATTACCTCAGAAACCCCTCGTTTAGCAATGATGTCCGGTGTACTACTTGCCTTTGGTATTGCCATAGGAATGAGCTTAATTACACTCTATTTTGCGAATAAATTGAGGCGGTCCATATAAATAGTCGTTATATATCATAACTTAGGTTATATCAATTAAGCTTGGTATGTTTTGAAAATAAAAATCCCGTATCCGATGATGAACCGATACGGGACTTTAATCATAATTTAACAGTTACTAGTTAAACGTTGGTTTTTTACTTGATGTTGAACCCACCTCTTCTTGAATACCAATAACGGATTTAAAGGCTTCTAGTAACGCCTCTTTCTCTTTTACAATAAAGAAATTATCTTCACCTACACATTTCTTCCACGCTTGTGCTAAGTCTGCAGGAGGATCATATCCAAAGGCAACGAAAGCGATCTTAGTTGGTAGTTTCTTGAGGCTATTGTCTTGCAAGCTATCAATTCGGGTGCGTATACGATCACAAATACCGTTATTTAAAAGCTGCAACATAAATTTCTTATCCGGAGTATTATCTTCACCATCGGACAGCATCAGCATAATACGTTGTGTATTGCTTCCTAATTCTTTTGGTAATGCTGCGTCAAGAGTATTTTGGTCCATTAAATAATTAGCCCCAATAATAACGCCTGAAGAAATATTAGTATCACCAGCCAGCTGTGTTTGATCTAGAACATCTACAATATTTCTATTATCTTGAGTAAACCATTTTTCAGAAGTTGTAAGACCTGGCGTTCCCCTAGCATGGCGCTTTTTCCCTTCTTCATTAAGAAGATAATAGTCATATCCTGTTTTATTGTCCTTATCAAAGACTAATTCATAATTTTTATTTTTTCCGTCAAAAGAATCTATCTGTGTTATTGTTTCCTTTATATCCACAAAAGAATTAAAAATTGCTGTAACAGTATACCAATCACCAACATTCATTGCTCTAATTATTAAAGGCTTTATATTAACATCCGCAGTACAAAGTTTTCTGCCATATTGATCCGGTGCTCTACAATCATTGTGATTAAATGAATTCAATCCATAACCTTTATACACATCTTCAAAGTCATTCCATTTGGCATCTGCAAAAGAGTATTCCCTACTTCTAAATCGTATATTTGTTACGCGTTTATCATTTCCGTAATAAGGGAAAACCCGTTTAGCAACCCCTCTCTCTTGAGCATAAGTAGAAAAAGAGACAAATCCGATACGGTTGAACGGACTTACACCGGTATTCTTAGTGGTATCTTTAGGTAATAAAATATCCGAAATTTCTCCGACGGTATTTCTCAAAATATAGTAACGCCGTTTTTCTAGGGAAACATCTTTAATCCCCTCTAAACTCCAACTCATTGAAGTGGAGAAATCCAATACCAACATTAGATCTATTGGTATCACTGTACCCCGTTCTTTTTTCGCATAAGTTAAACCGGAATTAATTTTCTCTCGTTTATCAAAACTAAGTTTAGTATCCGCTAAATAAAGCCATGACTTACGCTCCATTTCACCTTGTACTTCGCAAACAATTGGTTTACGCGAATAGTTATTTTTGGTTGTTACGGCATTATCAATTTGTTCACACTTATAATAAAAATCTTTAGTAATTTTTGCCTCTAGGTTTTCGCTAGCAGGGTTTCCATCTTTTATATAAGAACGCATATAAACCTGGGAAATACCTTTAAGTAATTCCTGGTTACGTCTGTCTTGCTGCGCTTTAAACTCATCATTATCGAATTTATCTTTATCTTGTTGAGAAACAGTTTGTCGGGTTACATCATAATGCTTTTGATTTTCTCTGAACTCATTACTTTCAGAAACTAACGCCAGTGCCGCTTGCTCAACGCCTTGTTCAAATCGGGCTTTATCTAACAATAAACCTGAACCATCCACTGATAAAGCAACTAAACCAAGCAATGCAGCGCCCATAGGTGCAGTAATGGCCATATAAACACCACGCTGATCACGATAAAAGCGTTTAAGATGCTGAGAACAAACTCGGGTTAAATGAAATTTGCTATTCATTCTATTTCCTTAAATATAAAGTTATCTTGAAACAGCCATTGATGAAGATCGAACCAAATTATTCACACCTTCTGTTTGATTAAGGATAAATGCTTTGAAAAAGCTACTGGTTTCAACACAAAGCGTTACTTGGTACAGCGGAACTTTCCTCTCATTATTAAATTCAGAACGAGGAGAAAGATTACTTAACTGAGAAATTGGACTATATGGCGGACAATCTGCAATATCACCGAGAGTTGTTGCTTGTTGTGCCGGACCTGGCCAATACTCTAGAACTACGTAAACTTTTTCTTGACTACTTTTATCGCCGTAAAGTAAACGCTTCGAAAGCTGTTTGAACTGTTCTAAATCTTCTGCTGTGATAGAAGCTCTTTTATCATATAACTGAATACGCTCACGCAATATATTTACTGAAGTGTAAGAGGCATTGTCTAATTTACCCAAAGTTGAACGAAGGATAACTAAATCTACCATAAAAGCAAAAATAGCCAATAAAAACAACAGCATGAAAAAAAACTCTATCGTCGTTGCACCTTTTTGGTTTTTCAGAAAATATTTAAATTTATTTAAATAGTGATCTTTCATATTCTTGTACCACAACAATTTCACGAGATAATATAGATTCTGATAAAGAACCAGATAAGAATGGCATAGGAATTAACGGTTTATAGCCAGCCTGTAATTTATAACTCGCTAAAGTTGCCAGCTCCCCAGTCGGAGACACTAATTGCCCATCAACCATGGTTGGTTGCTTATATTGATTGTTTAATAATGCATCTAAACAGTTACTATTTTGGCCTTGAGTACAATCAACATAGTTTACGGTAACCTTGTCTTCTTGGGTCGGAATTTGCATAAACATCACCATTCCTGATTCTGCTTGCAGAGCTCTTTGCTCCTTCAAAGTCTTTTTAAACAATTCCTCGTAATTACCGCCTTCAGCCTCTTGTGCCCTTGAAATCCGCGTACTCTCGGCTATCGCTAAATCCCAATAGGCAGAAGCCAGAGTAAGTCTACTCCATTCAAAAATCATAAAAACAACAGTAAAATAAATAACAATTGTTAATACAAATTCTACTGTTGTTGTACCTTTATTACTTCTAACAAAGTTTTTAAGTATGCTTTTCATAATTTTCAACTATTAACGACCAACTTGAGGAAGCCGTTCTGTTTTCTTAAGTGCATTAACTAAATCTTCAGGACTAGTATTTAAGCGCTCTTTACGAATAATATCTAATGCATAGTCTGTATCACCACTTTTAACTAAGGCAAATACAAGATTATGAACTAAACGAGAATCTTTAGAACCATTTAAGTATTGTGGTAATAATAATTCTGCTGCATTGCGATAATCAGTATTTAAAATACTTAACATTGCTAAGTTATTAATCGCAACAAGATCCGTTATAAAGAGTTCGCGAGCTCTATTAATATCATTAAATGCATCTTGTAATCTACCTTGTTGGGCAAATACAATTCCTCTTAAATTATAAGCCTCACCATTACTTGGAGAACGACTAATTAAGTTACTTACATTAGACATTGCTTCATTATATTGAGCCAATTGAATTTGATTTTTAACCTGTAAAATAGCAGCATTTTCACCAAGCTGATCATTTCTTGTGAGCAATGGTTGTAAATATAACAGAGAAGATTTGCTATCGCCTACTTGATAATAACTCTCTGCTAATTTATAACGAACTGTCGGATCGTCATTTGTTTTCAGCATATCGCGATAAAGTGAAATCAATGCATTGTAGTTTTTAATGCTCTCATATAATTTCTCTTTTGCCGCTATACTATTCGGACTACCCTCATTGTATTGAGAAGTAGAGCAAGCAGATAAAGAAATCACTAAGCTACAAAATAATGTTGTTTTAATAAATTTAGAATACATTTGGAAAGACCCTCATCGCACCAGGTGCTAAAATTAATATAATAATCGGAAACATAATGAATATAATTAGCGGAATACTCATTTTGGCAGATAATGTTCCTAATTTTTCTTCCATGACTAATAACTGCATTTCTCGAATGTCTGCAGATAATTGTGTAAGCTGAGGATAAATAGATGAACCAAAATTTAAACTCTGCTGCATTACAGTACAAAACATTCTGATTTCTTTGGTCGGCAGCGATATTGCTAAATCTTGTAAAGCTGCTGATAAACCTGTTATTTCTGCTTTACGAATAATTCTTAATAAAACATAAGTTAAATCGGGATTTAATTTTTTGAAATCCATCGCAACCTGTTTTAATGCGGCTTCAATAGTTACCCCTGTTTGAACATTTACAGCGACTAGATCAATAAAACCTGCCAAATCAGTCATAATTCTTTTGATTTTACTTTTCAAAATACTATTGGTAAGTATTCCCGGAATAAGGATAACAGCAAGAATTACAACAAAAATACCGATAAAGAAAGTCATTTGATCGCTATTTCTATTAAATAAATAATAGATTAGAGATACCACAAAGATAGTTAGAAGTTTTGCTTTTACATTTTTATCTATGGTACCTAATAACTTTAAAAAAGGGTTATTATTAATCAACAACAACTCAAGCTCTATTTGCTGCTTTGTTTTTCCTTTTTCTATATCTTCATTATTTTTTTCTTTAGGGCGAAGGTTTAATATTATCTCCCTATGAATATCAAATTTTTTCTTTGCTGAAAATGCGATAAAAAGGAAGATAGAACCAGATAGAATCAATGCTAATAGAAATAATGCAATCTTTATCATGTAGACTTCCTCATCAACCACCAAATAATAAACATTCCTAATAATTCACTACCGATAACATAATATAGAATAACTCTTCCGCTAGGATTATTAATTAAATAATCAAAATTTTCAGGCATCGTTACTTTCATAAAGAAAAAGAAGGCAATAGGAAAACTTGCGACAATCATAGCAGACATACGAGCTTCGGATGTCATCGCTTTCTTTTTTTGTTCCATCTTTTTGCTGTCTGCTATCACACGACCTAAACGAGAAATCACTTCTTTCATCTGCCCACCTTTAGTCAGGTTGGTACGAATAATCGTGATAAAAAAGTAAAATTCCTTATATGGATAGCGGCTATAACTGTCGGTAAATACGGACATTGGTTCTTCCCCGATAGATAAGCGGCGATAAATATTTCTAAACTCTTCACCAAGCTGACCTGTAATATCTTTACCACAACGATCTAATGCTTGTAATAAGCCAGAACCAGAAGATGTAGCTGAGTTAATTACTTGAATAATCTCAGGAAATTTTTCTTCAAACATCTTTCTATTTTTATGCTGCCCTAATTTCCAAATAAGTAAAAAGAAAAGAGAGAAAAAACCTAAAATAAATACCTTGTTATCAATCCTTATATAAAACAGATTAATGTAATAAAGCGTAAGAAAAACCACAAAGCTTATAATAATACTTCTAAATAAATTTTTCTTTTCTCCACCAGTGAAGTAAAATAGCCATAATATAAACTTTTCTCTAACAACCTCTAATATTCGTTTAAATCTATTGTTATCATGATTTTCTCTGGCATGGATTCTTCTTCTTGTTTTATTCCAAGTTAATGCGGTATAACTCAAAAGTAAAATACCAAAACCCAGAATTGAGTAATAGAAAATAATCATATTACATCTCTCCAAAAATACTTTGCAACTCTTTACTTAAGTTAAATACTTGTGCATTTTGATAAACTGCAGAGCGTGTTAATAAACCGTGACAAATAAATTCACCAATGATTTTTCCTTTCTCATTTCGATATTTACTCGGTTGATAAGAAAATATATCCTGTAACACGATCTGACCATTTTCCATTCCCATTACCTCCGTAATATTCATGACTTTTCTTGAACCGTCATTTAAACGGGAAGCTTGAATAATAATATTCACTGCAGATGAAATATTACGGCGAATAGCTTCTAAAGGTAGAGATGCATTTGACATCATTACCATAGCTTCTAAACGGGCCGTTGCATCTCTAGGACTATTAGCGTGGAGAGTTGACATTGAACCATCATGGCCAGTATTCATTGCTTGTAACATTTGGAACGCTTCTGCACCACGACACTCACCGACGATAATTCGTTCCGGACGCATACGTAATGCATTGATTACTAAATCCTGCATCGAGATTTCACCTGTTTTTTCTACACCGGCTAAACGGGTTTCTAAGCGCACCACGTGTGGTTGTTCCAGACGTAATTCAGCGGTATCTTCTAAAGTCAATACACGCTCAGTAGGAGAAATATAACTGGACAAGGCATTAAGTAAGGTTGTTTTCCCTGAACCAGTACCACCAGAAACAATAATATTGACTCGTGAACGTGCCGCAATAATTAAGAAGTTGGCCATTTCTAGAGTCATGGAACCAAAGTTAACCAATTCTTGTAATGACTTTTTCGACTTACTAAACTTACGTATAGAAATTGAGGTACCGTCTAAAGCAATAGGATGAATAACTACGTTTAAACGGCTACCATCCGGAAGACGTGAGTCTACTAAAGGCATACTGTCATCGATACGACGACCTACTTTAGCAACAAGCCTTTTAGCTATATCTGTCAGTTGTTCATTGTTAATAAAGGTTTTATTTGTTTTTTCCAAGATACCGGCACGTTCAACCCAGATATTATCCGGACCGTTAACTAAGATATCGTTGATTCCATCATCTTCCATTAGTTCACGTAACGGACCATAACCACCGATTTCATCAGCAATAGTTTCAGCCATCACTAATGTATCAGCAGATGTGATATAGATATTATTAACCGCAGCAATACGGTTAACATTTTGAATCAACTCTTCAATGAGCCTTGATCTCTCATCTTGGACTTCATCAAGTTTTTCTACATCAAGATTGCTTAATACTTCATTCCTGAAAAAAACCTGTTGTTCTTTACTTAACATAATTTATATTTAACCAAAGATTTACTGACTACTTGCCAAAGAGTGAAGAAAAGAAACTTTTTTTACTATTCTGCTTCTTACCTCGAGAAAGCATACCAATGACTCTCATCGCTAAAGTTTCAATTTCTTCTTTACCATTTTTACCCAAATTAATGGATAAAACTTTATTACTGTCAGTGCTTTTTAAGAAAGGAATCACTGCATCAATCGGACTTTTAATGAGGTTCTCAATATCCGTTTTAACCATTAATTTAGAGGTTTCTAATTTGTTATCTGAAAGACAGATAAAAGTACGGATTGGTTTTCCTGTTGTACTACGAATACGATCACATTCATCTAAAAACTGTTTAGCCACACGTAATGAACCAATACGACGCTCTACAACTAACACAAAGTTATTACTTTGCTCAATAACCTGAGAAAAATCTTCTTTATTTACATTAAAGATAGGTTGATCATAAATAATAAAGTTATATTTGTTAGTTACTGCACTCGCCAGTTTACTCGGTTGCCCTTTGTATAATCCTAAATGCTCGTTATATTCCACAACATCATTTTGTAGTTTCTTATCAAATAATAAATCAAGATCTTGAGAGCCGTTTGGTCCTTGGGCTAGTAGTACTGGAATTTTTTTACTGTTAGCAATAGCATTGGCTACATGAGAACTGATTAAACTAGAACCAATTCCACCTTTACAGCCCAAAATACTGATTTTGATTGTATGGCGAACTAATGGAATATTTACACCGGAAAGCACTTTCTCTACCATTTGCCCAACTTGGGACTCCGAATTAAAGTAGAGAATTCCTTCATGTAACAACTTTTGAGATAAAGAAATCGAGTCACTTTCTCCCAACACACAACACCAAACATTCTGCGGTATCATGCTATGGATATTATCCGTAATTACATGAATATTAGTCTCGCTTCCAATGTCTGCAATAACTCCTAGCGTTTCTTCTTCAGAAAATTCAACATCGTGAGCAATGAAAATATTACCATCGACAACCTCGACATTTTCTAAACCACGCGTACGCAACATTTGAGCTACATCCATTCTGAGCTCTTCACGTTCGGATAAAACAATAATTTTACGTACGCTATCAATTACAACGCTGTCTTTATCGAGTAATAGCATAAACTTAACCTTTTTATTTTATTGTTTAATATTTAATTCTTTAATTGAATTTGTGAATTACTTTTTGTTGCACAAGGATTATATGGGTCGAAACTCATCATATCTTCCCCTGTATCCACTTTACAATTAAAGGCTCTCACTCCGATATGCTTAACTTCAACATATAATGGGTAAGAATCACGTTTCATTTTGCTACGTTCTAAATGAATATTTTTTTTCTTGATATTTAACTTTACTAGTGCATCACGAATACGTTTAGCTACTTGTTCTGATGATTTATTAGTCCAAATAATATGTACTGTTTTGTCTCCATCGCTACCAATCTCACGAGCTACTCTTTTCGCCATATTTAAGCTTGAATCAGAAGAACTTTGTGCTAACACGTAGCGCTTAACCAGCACCTCTTTATTTTGAAGATAGGTACTGTTCGTTGGTTGTACCGGTTTATTATTTTCAGCTAATTCGCTACCGCTGATTGCAAAACTGTTTGAAGAAAAGAAACAGAATAACGAAAATAGTATGATTGACTTTCTCATTGAATAAATCCTCCATTTTTCAGGAAATTGCTTGTTAACGTTTTATGATATACATCTTTTACAGATGTGGTATTAAAGAAACGTTCCATTGTTCCTGTTCTTTCAAAATTAGGATAGATAATATCATCACTATTAACCGGCTTCACTAAATTCACTGTCGCAACAATAACAAGTTCTTTGCTTTCTCTTGATGAAGATGCACTTCGGAAAAGAGAACCTAATATAGGAATATCACCTAATATAGGGAATTTAGAAATTCCTTCTAAATCTTCTTTATTTAATAACCCGCCTAAAATAAAACTTTCACCGTTAGCTATTTCAAAGGTTGATTTTGAACGACGAGTGTTAAAATAAGGAACAGACATAGTGTCGTAAGTATAGTTACCAGCAATAGTACTTACCTCTTGTGCTAAAACTAATCTAATACGATCATTCTTCTGTAATTTTGCCCCTACACCTAATTTCACACCAAAATCTTTATAAAGAATACTTAATTCACCATCGCTATTGCGTTGTGCGAATGGCACTTCACCACCAACTAAAATATCTGCAGTTTCTCCGGATAACATAGAGATATTCGGTTCTGAAAGGATTTTTCCATTACTTTGATCATCTAATGCATTGATAAAGAGATTTAAGTTATTTGCATTAACTAATGCTAAATTTGCTCCCCCACTACTAAAACTACCGGAGACACTAACATTTGCCAGATTTTTAAAGAAATTACCTTGTAAATTACTCCAGTTAATGCCTAACGCATCAGATAATTTCTTATTTACTTCTACAACAGTTAATTTAACGTTGATCAACGTATTTTCATCAATATTGGCATTATTAATTACACCTTCATATTCAAATTTATCAAGAAAAGGGACTTTTTCTTCTTTTCCATCACGATTTAAGGTTGTTTCAGTAACTTTCTTTGATGAACCTAACGCTTCACCAACAATACGATTAACTTCTTCGCTTTCTGCTTCAGATTTTGCTTTACCTTCAATGACGTAAGCTTTGCCAACTTTTTTAACTGACAAATCACTATTCGGAAAACGAATATTTATTTGATTGTTAGTATCCGCAATATTATTGATTACCGTATTCACATTCACCATATCATTAGTAATTGGCGAACCATCTTCACCAAATGCTATTACTTCAGATTTCCCTTCTGTTTTCGCATAAATCATGAAACTGTTGTCATCTAAAATTTCGTAATCCGCAACATTTGGTGAAGATACAAAAATTGTATCAATCTTCTGTTTAGTGGTAATCAGCTTGGTTTGCCCTTGTTCCAAGTTAAATGTTGCAGCTAATGCAGCAGAAGATAGAACTAGCCCGAACACACTTAAAAAAGTGATATTTCTTGTTACTTTATTGACTTCAAACATCATTTTATTGACCTCTTAATTCTCTAACGAATGTGCCACGGTGATTTGTTTTTTCTTCTTGATGACTTGGCAACACAATTAATTTTGGTTTACTTTCTAACGAATAAAATTCTTTCACTTTCGCCGCGTTCACTTGAATACTCACATAGCCAAGATAATCATTTGTTTTAGTTACTGAATTTTGTGATTCGGTCACCTCATCTGTTTTAAATATCTTAACTTGTAATACTCTGAGATTATCCGCCAATTTAATTAAATTTAATTTATCTGTATTTTTTCTGCTACTTGAGTCAGGCTGTTGGGTAAATACAGATACAAAATCGCCATGACGCAAAGTATCTAGAATATATTGTTCCGGCTCTCGAATATAAACACGGAAAGCAACTTCTTGTTTCGGATCCAAACTTGAAATGAGGAAACGACTATCATCCGGTGAAATGATTGAGTTTTTGGTAATTAAAGATCCTGAGGTAAGATTCTCGGCAACCAAAAAACCTTGTAAAGAACCAGTTTCACTACGATTAATCAAATCGGTTAAATCTGATTGAACAAGTGGGCTGGTTTCTTCTACTTTCATTTGAGAAAGTGTGTAGTCATCTGCTTGTAGCAGAGTACCTTTGGTGAGATCCCTATTAGTTACAGCCGTTGCAACCAAAACTTCGATCACTTTTTTCTCCTCTACCTTTTCAACCGGAGGAGGAGGCGGTGCCTGGGTCGTAGTTTCTTCACTTGACGATGGAAGTAAAAATAATCCTCCAACCCCAATAACAAGGATAAGAATAGAGATAATAAAGAGTGCTCTATAGTTCATGTTTTAGCCCTTAGGTAAGATAAAATAGTAATGTCCTATTAAAATTATTTTTATGCATAAAAAAATGCTAAATTGGTTAAAAAGCCGATACTGATTGCTACACCGTAAGGTAATCCGTTACGTTTAATAGACTCTCTGAAAAACAGCCATCCAATTATGATCAATAATAAACCTGCAAATGAGGTAAAAAAGAAAAAAGGAATAATTTGCTCTGCCGAAATGGTTAACATTAGCACAGAAACTAGTTTGACATCGCCGGCACCGATAACCCCCAAAGTAAAGAGAATAAACCCTGCACATAAGGTCATGAGTGCGGAGAAGATAAAGATTTGTCCATGTGTCAACCACGCAAGTGGCAAAATAATAAAAAATAAAATAATAATAATGTTATTGCTAATAATTCTTGAGCAAATATCCGTCCATGAAAGTCTTATTAGCAATAAGATTATAAGAATATATAAACAAAAAATAAGAAAATCCATTAATTAATTTCTACGCTAAGAAACAGCACTCGTTATCATTCTTTTAAGCTCGATAAATTTAGATTGAATTCCTGTGCTAATCCCTTGCTCTCCATAAACAGTAAAACCAATTACAACAGCGACAACAACAAGAATTAAACCATACTCAACTGTTGTTGCTCCTTTTTTATTTTGTAAAAAATAAAAAATAAAATTTATAATCTTATCCATTTTATTGTGTTTATTATTACGATATCTATCCACTGAAGTGGATAGATATCAATTATTATAATTTAAATGTTGTTAGCTATTATCAACCACCACTAGCACCAGTACCAGTACCACTAGCACCAGTATCACCAAATGTCGGTGCTGCTGTATTTACACTGTTGGTTAAAGCCTCAAATTTAGCCTTGATTGCATTTAAGAAACTATCGTTACCATAAAATGCATATACGATTAATGCGGCCATAGCCACGGCAATCAAACCGTATTCAATTGCAGTAACACCTTTCTCATCTTTTTTGAAGTTACGGAAAGCTTCTGTCATTGCGATATATGCTTTAGTTGTCAAGTTAAACATGTTTTTCTCCATTGAAGTCCATTTTCTGGACATTAAGTTAAAGTAAGTAAAATGATTATGAACCTACCACTCCAACTGGTAGGTGTTCACATTTTAGATTGTATGGTGTAGAAGACAATACTTTACCGACGGCTAAATATTTCAGCTAAATGACTTACAATTATTTACAATTATTCATTAGAGGAATGCTACAGATGGTTTAGTTATGAACGAAAGGAGTGTTTTATAGATTTGAAATAAGAATATAAAAATACGCCTATTTAAAAACCTTATAAAACATGTAGTTACAAAACAATAGTATTTGAAAATGGATTAGATTGTCATTTTTTATCAATAGCTCCAAATATGGAGCTGCATTAAAGCGAGTAAAAAAAGCTCTTTTATTTACATTTTTTTACAATTCGAATGTGACAGCTAAATCGGGTTAGCAACATAATTTTGTATATTCGCTATGATTTTTATAGAAAATTCGTGATCAATATTAGTCAAAAAGCACCACAAATCATCTTTGCCATTCATGATGCACTATACAATTCCATTACAAAGCTTTTGCCATTAGCGAAATCGGGTGTAAACAAGTTAAATTTGTTGACATATCAATCTGCCATTTACAGGTTTCGCATTCAGAAACGACGTAATCAAACCCACCATTGTTAATAATTTCAAATAATGGGTTACCAATCGCTTGTGAAGTGTCATAGTTTTCGGATTTAAAGCCATAGGTACCGGCAATTCCGCAACATTGAGAAGGGAGGACAACAATTTCGAGTCCCGGGATCTGTTTTAAGACTGCCAAGGTATAACGCGCCCAGCCTGCTTTTTCTACGTGGCAAGCAGTATGATATGCAATACGCAACGGCATTGGTTTAAAGTTTGGCTTTTTGCCTTGACTGAATAATTGGTAAAGATAGCGAGTAACAATATTCACCTGTGAGCGTACTTTAGTGTTGTCCATTCCTAATACATGATGATATTCATCACGTAAATTCATGGTACAACTTGAAGAAGTGCCAACAACGTCAAGTTTACGTTCAACGACTGCCTTTTCCAATTGGGCGATATTAAAGGTCGCTTGCTGTTTTGCCCGTTCCGGAAAACCGTTTACCATCAGCGGTAAACCGCAGCATTTCTCTTTTTCCAGCAACACCACCCCTATATCCATTGCATTAAACAAGTGAATTAACTCTTTACCGAGCTGCGGATTATTATAGTTGACGTAACAACCGTGATAATAAGCTACTTTATCGCGATACAACGCTTGGCGTTCCGCCTCTTTTTTTAGATACCAATGACGAAAAGAGCCGAAAGCGTATTTTGGCAAGGTTCGATGTTGGCTAACATTGAGTGTCTTTTCTAATAAGAAGCGGGTTGCTTTCAAACCGGTAATGGCATTCACAATCGGTGCAAACGGGGTATTGATTTTCCCCATAATATCCGTGTTGCTTAAAACCGCATCACGTAACTTATGGACTAACGGCTTATGTTGGCGATCAATATGACGGTTTCTGGCACGAACAATAATGTCACCGATTTTCACATCTGACGGGCAAGCCACTTCACAACGTTTACAATTAGTACAATATTTAAGCGCCTCATCATACAACTCGGCACTTTTGAGGCGTAAACGCTCACCATCCGGTCCGGCTTGTTTCGGACCCGGATAGTTCGGATTTTGGCGGGAAACCGGACAAACTGCAGTACAAGCCGTACATTTAATACAGCTTTCAAAAGATTCATCAAACCCCTGATGAACAATCGGAGATTGAGCGTTCTGTTGCGCCTGCTGAATTAATTGCTGAATATTATTCATCTTACTTCCCCCCCACAAATCTCATCTGCAACCGCTAATGCAGTGATTACCGCCACACCGGAGGCGCAGCCGAGTGCTAAACTGTCAAACCCGCCAATCACATTCCCGGCGGCGTATAAATTCGCAATAAATTGACCATCTTTACGGACTTGGCATTGATGATTAATTGCTACACCTGCCGATTGATACGGTTGAGGAGAAGCAAAACGTGTTGCCGTCCATGACAAGCGGTCGTTTTTATCGAATTTTTCGCAACCGATCACATCCGCACCAAATACCGGCTCGATAACTTGCTCAAACTGCGCAATCAAACCATTACTGAAATAACTACCGCTTGCCAATACAAAATCTTTCGCTGAAATGGCATCTTGCGGATACAAATTCGTATAGATTCTGGTAACTCGCCCTTCTTCTATATCCGCTTTCATGGCGCGATCGCCGTTCAACATCAAACCACCTAACTGTTCAAAACGTTGACGTAATTGTTTGTGCTGGCGGATACCTAATAAGGAAGGCGGCAAAGTCGGCAGCTCAAACATCGCAACCCCGACGGATTTCTTAATACTATTAAAAAAGCTTTGATCGTCTAAACCGAAGCAGGCAGGTAAGAAAATGGCAGAAGCACTGCCCGCCGCCTCTTTTATTTCTCTCACCAAATCACGAAACGCCAATTTATGTTCCAATAGTTGGGAAATGTTAACGCTGCGGAATTCCCGTGCGTTATTGCGCAGTTGATCAAGTTGCGGAATCCGCAAATAACCGATAGTTAATTCACAATCGGCAAAAGCGGGATGTTGTATCAAATTATCGACTAACAGCTGTGGTTGGAAATCGTGAAAACCTTCAATTCCTAATACGGCAATCCGCTTATACGGAAAACATTTGCCGTCCTCAATGGTCGGTACACTATTCGGTGACAACCAAGTGCCGCGCAACCCGCCTAAAGGAGTCACGCGCAAATGATTTTGTGCGCTTGAGCCCAGTAAATCCAGATTTAACGATGCCGCAAGTTGTTCAAACTGTTGAGCCTTTTCAAGGGTGCGCTGTTTGCCGAGCAAACAATAAGGGTGCTGCGGTAATTCCGTTTTCAATAGTTCAAACGATTTGCAAAATTTTTCGACTTTCTGACCGCTTGTTAAACGGTTAAGCAGATCCATTGAACCGGAAGAAAAATCCAGCGCAGCTTGCCCGTTATTGATAATAGCACAGCGTTTGCCCTGTTGTTGAAGCGCAATCGCACAGGTTAATCCGGCAAGCCCGCCACCAATAATCACTACATCAAAATTCATTATCGTCAGTCCCCTGTTGAGCTTGTTCTTCAAGCGGTTGAACATCATTAAGCCCTAATAAACCGTAATAAATCCAACTGGTGAAATCCGCTTCACGCAATGCATCACCCCACGCGATCGGCTCTATTCCACGCCAACGTTCTTCCATAAAAGAAGCCAGTTGTGTTGTTGATTGACGGGGAGTAGCAACGTTAAAACGAGCCATTAAACCTGCGGCTCTACAAGCGCACAGCTCCGCCTGGCAAGTTCCCATTCCGACACGGGTACGGCGACGTAAATCAACCAAATTATTCACACTCAATTCATCAACGGCATAGCGGATTTCACCAGCGGTGACGGCTTCGCATTCACAAACCAACGAACGATCCAAACGATCATTATCCAGCAAGCGAGTTGCACGGGAACCGTGGCGGTAGACCGCAGAATAACGAATGGTACTTGGTAGAGAGATAACTTTATTGTTCGTTTCCGCACGGCTTTCACTCGAACCGGGCAACGGTTTATATGCCGTTTCACAAGCAGCCGTTTTATTTAATTTTTTACAAACTAAATCCGTCGCCCATTCTGCCATAAGTCGATAGGTCATTAATTTACCGCCGGTGATGGTAATAAAGCCTTCTAAACCATCTCGTTCTTGGTGATCTAAAAGGACAATTCCGCGACTGACATTTCTGCCCGATGGATCATCGTCGGTTGCCACCAACGGACGTACACCGGCATAGGCTCGCAGTACGCGGGTATGGCGTAAACTCGGCGCCAATTTTTCTCCCTCGCGGAAGAGAATATCTACTTCTTCGGGTGTGACAACCATGTTGTCGATTTGATCATAAGGAATACGGCTGGAAGTGGTACCGATTACGCAAATGGTATCGCCCGGCACTAAAATATCTGCATCGGCAGGCTTACGACAACGGTTGATGACCATTTTGTTGATACGATGCCCCATTACTAGTAATGCCCCTTTCGCCGGGAACATTTTAATTTTGAGATCGGCATATTCAGCAATTCCCTGCCCCCAAATCCCGCTGGCATTCACAACTATTGGTGCAAAAAATTGGCGCTCGATCTTATTCTTATGATCATACACTTTTACTCCAATGACCTTACCCCCTTCACGAATCAGGCCTGTAACTTCGCAATAGGTAAACACTTTAGCGCCGTTTTCGGTGGCATCAAGCATATTGGAAGCCGTTAAGCGGAAAGGATCTATAGAACCGTCCGGTACAACGACGGCCCCAAGCAAGGCTGGGTTGACCGAAGGTTCCATACGTAATGCTAATTTAGGATCTATAGCTACTGCGTCAATTCCTGAAGCGTGACAAGAATTAATGAAGTTTTTTTGGAAATCTAAATCATCTTCCGGCAGAGTGATAAATAATCCTTCGGTTTCATCAATACAGTGACGAGCGATTTTGCGTAAAATTTTGTTTTCTTCGATACATTCTTTGGCGGATTCCTGATCTTTTACTGCGTAACGTGCGCCACTATGCAGCAATCCGTGATTTCTACCCGTTGCCCCTGTTGCAATATCGCGACGTTCCAACAAAATGCAGTCGATACCACGTAAAGCACAATCTCGAGCAATCCCTGCCCCCGTAGCTCCACCACCAATAATAATGACATCGGTACTTTGCGGAGAAAAGTCTGCCGCATTACGATACATTTTAGGTGAAATATTCATAACCACCCCACAAAATCTAAACATCGAAAACAAAACAATTCATACGCATTTTAGCCTTATCGAACATTTTAAAACAACAAAATGAGCGAAAAAGAAATCAAATTTGTGAATCAGCTCACATTTTGTTTGATTTAAAACAATTTCAGATGTTTTTTGTGAATTGTCTCACAAATTTAAACAATAAAACTTTTCACAGCTGACAAAAGTTTTATCATTTATACGGTCGTTCAATAATAAGAACTTGATTAACTAACACTTAAACAATTGCGTTGGAGTTTTTTATGTTTGGTCCATTTAAACCTGCTCCCTATATTCAGGAGCTACCTAAAGAAAAAATTGATGCCCGCTATAACTTTTTACGTTGGCAGGTATTTGCAGGGATCTTTTTTGGTTATGCGGCTTACTATTTTGTCCGCGCCAATTTCGATTTGGCGCAAAAAGGGTTGATTGAAGCCGGTATGTACAATAAAGCGGAACTCGGTATTATCGGTACGGGTGCCGGTTTAGCGTACGGTTTGTCTAAGTTCTTCATGGCGGCAATTTCCGACCGTTCGAATCCGAAAGTATTTTTACCGTTCGGTTTATTGTTATCCGGTTTATGTATGACCATGATGGGGCTTATGCCGTGGGCAACCTCCGGCATTGCCGTGATGTTCACCATGATATTCCTCAACGGTTGGTTCCAAGGTATGGGATGGCCGCCGTGCGGTAGAACGATGGTGCATTGGTGGTCAAAAAGTGAACGTGGTACGATAGTGTCGATTTGGAATACGGCACATAACCTTGGCGGTATGGTACCGGGTGCAATGGTGTTGTTAGCCAGTGCCGTTTATTTCAGTACTCATGGCGTTGAAGCCACAGCAAAAGATGTATGGCAACAAGCGCTTTATTATCCGGGAATTGCCGCAATGATTGCAGCAATTCCAATCTACTTATTAATGAAAGATACACCGCAATCTTGTGGTCTTCCACCGATTGAAAAATGGAAAAACGATTATCCGGATGATTATGATGAAAAAACTTACGAAAATAACCTGTCTACCAAAGATATTTTCGTTACCTATGTCTTGAAAAACCGTTTATTGTGGTATATCGCCATTGCCAACGTTTTTGTTTATCTAATTCGTTATGGCGTATTGAAATGGTCTCCGGTCTATTTGGGCGAAGTTAAACACTTTAATATCAAAGGGACTGCTTGGGCATATACGATTTATGAATTGGCTGCTGTGCCGGGAACCTTACTATGCGGTTGGGTTTCGGATAAAGTATTCAAAGGTAAACGTGGTTTAACCGGTTTTATCTTTATGATCCTTACAACGGCAGCGGTTGTGGCATTATGGTTAAATCCGGCAACACCGGAAGCCGAGTTGGCGCAATATGCGGGTAAAGCCTGGTATGAAAACCCGTATCAATTAATGGATTTCATCCTAATGACGACGATCGGCTTCTTGATCTACGGTCCGGTGATGCTTATCGGCTTACATGCGCTTGAATTGGCGCCGAAAAAAGCGGCAGGTACTTCAGCCGGCTTTACCGGATTGTTCGGTTACTTAGGTGGTACGGTTTCCGCGTCGGCAGTAGTCGGTTGGGCGGCTGAATATTACGGTTGGGACGGCGGTTTCTACGTCATGATCACCGGCGGCGTACTGGCTGTTTTATTAATGTTCATTACCATGATTGAGGAAAGCAAACATAAAGCCAAACTTGAAGATCATTACGGCAAATAAATCAGTGAACGGAGGGATATGAAGTAATTCATATCCCTTTTTACATACAGTGAGTACTTTTCAAGATCTGTTTATCTCTACTTTTAGGAGCAATTTATGAAATTCAGCACATTCACATTAAGTACCCTTGCAACCACATTATTTCTATCAGCTCAAGTACAAGCCGGTTCGGATAAGTTAGTGATTGCCCACCGTGGTGCAAGCGGTTATTTACCGGAACATACTTTGGAATCTAAAGCACTTGCCTTCGGACAACACGCTGACTACTTGGAACAAGATTTAGTCATGACCAAAGATAACCGAATTGTGGTTATTCATGACCATTTCCTTGACGGCTTAACCGATGTCGCCAAAAAATTCCCGAATCGTGCCCGTGAAGACGGTCGTTACTATGTTGTTGATTTTACTTTGGCAGAAATTCAAACCTTGGAAATGACGGAAAACTTCAAGGAAGAAAACGGTAAACAGGTTCAGGTGTATCCAAACCGTTTCCCGATGTGGAAATCAGATTTCAAAATTCATACCTTAGAGGATGAAATTGAGTTTATTCAAGGCTTGGAAAAATCTACGGGTAAAACAATCGGACTCTACCCGGAAATTAAAGCCCCTTGGCTACATCATAAAGAAGGTAAAGACATTGCGCTGGAGACATTAAAAATTCTCAAACACTACGGTTATGACCAAAAGTCCGATCCGATTTATCTGCAAACTTTCGATTTTAACGAACTTAAGCGCATTAAAAACGAATTACTGCCGCAACTTAAAATGGATTTAAAATTAGTTCAATTGGTTGCCTATACCGACTGGCATGAAACGGAAGAAAAAGATTCGTCCGGTAAATGGGTAAATTACAACTATGATTGGATGTTTAAAGACGGAGCCATGGCGGAAGTCGCAAAATATGCCGACGGTGTTGGTCCGGGCTGGTATATGTTGATTGATAAAGACAAATCGACGCTAGGCAATATCGTTTATACGCCGTTGGTAAAAGAATTGGCGAAATATAACATGGCATTACATCCGTACACGGTGCGTAAAGATGCCTTACCGCCCTTCTTTAACGATGTAAATCAAATGTATGATGCATTATACAATCAAGCCGGAGCCACCGGAGTATTCACCGACTTTCCGGATACCGCCGTGGAGTTTTTAAAGAAAACTAAACAGTAAATCTTAAATTTATATAAAGAAGCCCTATCGTGATCTCACTATAGGGCTTTAACTTGTTGCTCAAACTTATATATTTCCTTTTTCAAACTCCATTTGATGGATTTATTTTAAACCCGCACTCCTCATACAAATTATTTCCGATTATAAAATTATTTTAATGACCTATTTTAGTTCATTTTAGAAAAACAATGTGCGTTACTTCACAAAAATGAAAAATTCCGTTTGCCAAAAATGTTGCTTTGTTTATATTTTTGCTCGAAAACTTTCGTTTTCAGACATTTTATGCTTTTCCTGTATGAGGATTAATTTATGGACAAATCACTAAAAGCAGCCTGTATTGGTGAATTTATTGGTACTGGTTTGATTATCTTTTTTGGGGCAGGCTGCGTTGCTGCTGTCGTTGTAGGCGGAGCAACAATGGGCTTGTGGGAAATATCAATTATGTGGGGACTGGCGGTTGCTATGGCGGTGTATGCATCGGCAGGCTTATCTGGTGCGCATTTAAATCCGGCAGTAACCATTGCACTTTGGAAATTTGCGAGTTTTGACGGCAAAAAAGTTTTACCTTATATCATTTCCCAAGTATGCGGAGCATTCTGTGCTGCTGCACTAGTTTACTTTCTTTATAGCGATCTCTTTATTGCGACAGAGGCTGCACAAGGTATTGTCCGCGGTGAAGGTGTCGGAGTTGCAGGCGTTTTCTCGACTTATCCGAATCCGGCAATCAGTGTTGCACAGGCATTTGCTGTTGAAGTAGTGATCACAGCGGTATTAATGGCTCTCATTATGGCATTAACGGATGACGGTAATGGTATTCCGCGCGGTGCAATGGCGCCATTATTAATTGGTCTATTAATTGCGGTAATCGGCGGTTCTATGGGACCTTTAACCGGTTTTGCGATGAACCCGGCACGTGACTTCGGTCCAAAACTCTTTACGTTCCTAGCCGGTTGGGGAGACGTTGCATTTACCGGTGGACGCGATATTCCATACTTCCTCGTTCCGATTTTTGGTCCTATTGTAGGCGCATTATTAGGCGGTTTTATCTATAAGCACCTTATCGGCAAAAATTTACCAAGTAAATCTTAATTAACCATGACATTTTGTGACTAAAGGGAATTCCTATGAACAAAGAATACATTATTGCTTTAGACCAAGGCACCACCAGTTCTCGCGCTGTATTGTTAGACAAAAACGCCAATATTGTGGAAGTGGCTCAACGTGAATTTACTCAAATTTATCCACAATCCGGTTGGGTAGAACATAATCCGATGGAAATTTGGTCAAGCCAAAGTTCAACCTTAAACGAAGTCGTGGCGAAAGCAGGGGTAAAAGCGGATCAGATCGCTGCAATCGGTATCACAAACCAACGTGAAACCACGATTGTTTGGGAAAAAGAGACCGGCAAACCGATTTACAATGCGATTGTATGGCAATGCCGCCGTACTTCCGCATTCTGTGATGAGTTGAAAAAAGCAGGTCATACGGACTATATCCGTAAAACCACAGGTTTAGTGGTAGACCCTTACTTCTCCGGCACTAAAGTCAAATGGATTTTAGATAATGTGGAAGGGGCAAGAGAGCGTGCGAAAAAAGGCGAATTGTTATTCGGCACCGTAGATACATGGTTAGTTTGGAAACTGACTCAAGGAAGAGTCCACGTGACCGATTACACGAATGCTTCACGTACAATGTTATTTAATATCCACACTAAACAGTGGGATGACAAAATGCTTGAATTGTTAGATATACCGCGTGAAATATTACCGGAAGTAAAAAATTCTTCCGAAATTTACGGAAAAACGAATATTGGCGGTATGGGAGGTGTACGTATTCCGGTGGCCGGTATCGCTGGTGACCAACAAGCCGCACTTTACGGACATTTATGCGTTGAAGCAGGTCAAGCGAAAAATACCTACGGCACAGGTTGCTTTATGTTAATGAACACCGGCGATAAGGCGGTTCAGTCGGAAAACGGTCTATTAACCACGATTGCCTGTAATGCTAAAGGCGAACCTTGCTATGCGTTAGAAGGGTCAATTTTTATGGCAGGCGCATCAATTCAATGGCTACGTGATGAACTCAAAATCATTCACGACGCACGCGACTCCGAATACTTTGCCACCAAAGTGGACAGTACAAATGGGGTCTATGTGGTACCCGCCTTTACCGGTTTAGGCGCACCGTATTGGGATCCGTATGCGCGCGGTGCGATTGTTGGTTTATCTCGTGGCGCAAACCGCAACCACATTGTGCGTGCCACCCTTGAGTCTATCGCTTACCAAACCCGTGAAGTGTTAGACGCAATGCAAGCGGACAGTGGCGTGAAACTGGAAGCCTTGCGGGTTGACGGCGGCGCAGTGGCAAATAACTTCTTAATGCAGTTCCAAGCGGACATTCTTAATGCAAATGTAGAACGCCCTAAAGTGTTGGAAGTGACGGCTTTAGGTGCCGCTTATCTTGCTGGTTTAGCGACTGGTTTCTGGGGTAGCTTAGAAGAGTTACGTGGTAAAGCGGAAGTAGAAAAAACCTTCTTACCGGATCACGACGACGAAAAACGCGCAAAACGCTATAAAGGCTGGAAACGAGCAGTGAAACGCTCCTTAGAGTGGGCGAAAGAAGACGCTGAGTAATTAACGAGATAAATCGGGCATCATTGATTATGCTCGATTCAATCGTCTCTTAATACAAGCGGTGGGATTTGCAAAATAATTTGCAAATCCCACCGCTTGTTGATCTGCCCCCCAAAACTTGGACACCTAATTTGAGGTGCAGATTATGTCCCATCCTTATCAATTTCGTTCAGACATTATCAAATTGGTCATCGAGCAGGATGTTGGTATCCGCGAGGTGGCAAAATTTCATCACATTCCCCATTCTGTGGTAATTTATTGGCTAAAAGCCTTTCGTGAAAGAGGACTTGATGGCGTAAAATCCCCTTATAAAAAGCCTCAACCCCCGAAAATAGTGAAACCGAAAATGAAAAAGAAAGAAATTGAAGTGCCGGAGCCAACCGACCTTTCGCCCCAAGCGTTTA
>NZ_JBGXYA010000051.1:0-21061 GCF_041814905.1 Glaesserella sp.
CCATGCCGTCCAAGCTGCCTTTCACCGTGAGCGTTTCGCCTAATTGGCGTTTCACCTGCTCACCGTTGTTGCCGGTAAAGATTAACCCTAAATCCGTTAAACCTTTCACCGAGTTGCTGATCGCTTCCGCCACCGCTCCGCCGCTTACCGCGCTGCTGTTGCCCGCGACGATCGTGCCCGAAGTGATGTTATCGACGCGATTGCCGCCCATATCCACGGTTTGACCGCCTGCCACCGTAAAGCCACCGCTTGCCACGGTTAGTCCGCCGTTCGCCGTCAACATCCCGCCGATGGTCGCCACCCCCGTTGTCGTCAACGTACTGAAGCTCGGGGTCTCGCTGGTCGCGATACTTATCGTTTTACCATTCTGAGTGATATTGATGTTGTTACCCGCATCAATCACTACCTCGTCGCCCATCTGTACGTTGGCACGTTGGTTACCCGATACCGCGCCCGCCGACGCACTGGTGTTCACGCTCCAACCTTGGTTGACTTTGTTTAACGCATCCGTCGCATTCGTCTTCGCTTCTGATGCTGTATTTGCAGCATTTGTCGCCTTCACACTTGCTGCATCAGCGGTATCTTTTGCGTTACTTGCTACTGCCACCGCTCTATCCGCTTTTGCATCTGCATTGTTTGCGGCATTGAGGGCTGTTGATGCGGTATTTGATGCACTTGTTGCCGTTGAATGAGCCCGAGTAGCGACATCACTTGCCGTATTCGCCGTACTGCTTGCGCTGTTTGCGGTAGACAATGCATTCCCTGCTGTCGCATTAACCGTTTCCAATTGTCCTTTATTCACTGCATCCGTGAGTTCACGCCCCGGGGCAACATTGGTTAGAATATTATTTCCCATATTCACCGATGTTGTTCCGGTCAAATCAACACTACCTCCGATAACGGACAGGCCTGCTTTTGCAGTTAATAAGCCTGCTGTAGACAATTGCCCACCAATTGTTGCCGCACCAGTTGTAATCAATGAATTAGTTTCGACTGTATCTGCCGTCACCTTGGTAAAACTTGGTGAATCATTTACTGCTATGCTAAAGGTGCTTCCGGCTTGTGTGAGATTAATATTTTTACCTGCATTTAATGTGACGGTTTCGCCCATCTCGATTTGTTCCAAACGGCTATCGACATTAATCGCACCACCTTCACTGCTGGTTCCTTGAATATTCCATCCCAAACTAATTTTTGCTAATGCACTGTCGGCTTTTGTATTTGCAGCTACTGCTGTAGTATTTGCCCTATCGGCGGCTTCCCCTGCCAAAATTGCTGCCGAATTTGCCGCTCTCGCCGTTTGATTTGCATCATTTGCAATAGACGTAGCTCGATCTGCTTTGCTATCCGCATTATTTGCCGCATCAAGTGCCGTTGTCGCAGTATTTGTCGCGCTATCTGCGGTTAATTTGGCTTGATTTGCCGTATCCCGCGCAGTATTGGCTGTAGCTTCTACCGAGTCCACTCTTCTGTCGGTGGTATTGAGCTGCCCTTTATTAACCGCATCCGTCGCATTAACCCCGGCCATAACTCCGGTAACAATATTATTTCCCATATTCACTGACGTTGTACCACTAAAATTCACGGCACCGGATGTCACCCGCACGCCATTGTTTGCCGTCAAGGCTCCGCCAATGGTCGCATCTGCGGTTGTCGTTAATGAGGTAAATGTTGGCGAGTCTACGGTTTTGATGGTGATCGTCTCACCTACTTGAGTAACATTGATATTCTGCCCTTCTGCAATTACAACGGTATCGCCCGGGTTGATCAGTGATTCATTTTGAGTATCGCTATTGGCTCTTAAAGTAAAACCGGAGCTATTAATCGCTGAAGCGACTGTATTTGATGTCACTAATCCGTCATTGCCAAGATTAGAGACAACTTTTCCGTTAATATTCGCCAATGATTTTGTAACCACGTCAAATTTAACCGTTGAGCTATTTTCACCGTCAGTAACGACTGCGGTAGTATAATTGCCGTCAGTAAAATTCACCTGTCCGTTATTATTGATACGGGAAACGGCATTGCCGTTATTTTGGATATTGAAACCGGTATTTGTCGCTACTTGATAGAGCTGACTACCATTGATCGCATCGGTGGAATCGGCAGAAATTCTCCCTGCCGCTACATGTTGAATTTGACGCTCCGCCCCCACTTTTCCGACGGAAACTGCACCGTTTGTCGAACTAGGTTGCCCTGCGAAATTTGCTGAGTTTGCGGATGAACCGTTATCTGCATTATAAGCATAATTTACGGCATTGCTGGTATTGACTGCGGATGTCGTCGAGTTTGCTCCTAATGCCACGGAATTGGCATGCGTCGCATTTGATTGGCGTCCAAGCGCAATAGCATCCGCCGCACTCACGTTTACGGCATAGCCGATACCGATGCTGTTAGCGCCGGAAACATTAGCTCTATATCCAATAAGGCTAGCATTCGCAGAATTATCTGCAATCTTACTCCAAGAAGCTAATAATGTTGCATTAGTCGAACTATTCCCAATAGTATTTGCGATCCCCATTCCGGTAGAATACGCCGAGTATACTTTTGTGGTATCACCAAGGGCTTGCGAATAGTTTCCCTGAGCAATCGAGCTACGCCCGATCGCAAAGGCGCCTTGACCGTTAGCCGATGAATTAGAACCTAATGCAATAACATAGTTTCCGCCTCTGGCATTCGCATTGGCGCCAATTGCCAACGCATAACTACTTGCAGCGCTTGCGTTATAACCAAGCGCTAAAGCTTCCAATCCACTGGCATTACTGAGATCTCCCACTGCAGTGGAGTTTGCTCCTGTACTTGCCGCCCCGCCTTTAACGGCATAGCCTATCGTAGAAGAATCATTTCCGCCTATCGCAACAGATGCCGCCAACACCTCACCACTCCCTACACCACCGAGAGAAAGTAGTGATACCATTGCCATCACATTTACTTTATTTATATTCTGGGATTTTGTTTTAGATTTTGATTTAGAAAGTTCAGACACCACAACAAAGCAACCTGTCGTAGCGTTCCAAATAACTTTATAGATTTTATTCATACATCATCCTTAATTTAAACTACCAAATATTAAAATTTACAAAACTAACCCACATTACACACAACTGTAATTATTGCTGGCATTATGCCAAATTTTTCAATCAAGGTAAAGATTTTAAATACCAAAAATTGATGTAAATTTACTCAGTTTGCAAATTTAGTAAAATTTTTTAATAATATCGCTCTACAGTTTTTTCACTCCATAACCTATAAGGAAACAAGCATGGTTACACTCCATACTAATTTCGGCGACATTAAAATCGCCTTAAATTTTGAAAAAGCGCCGATAACGGCAAAAAACTTTGAAACCTATTGTAAAGACGGCTTTTACAATAATACAATTTTTCACCGTGTGATTGACGGTTTTATGATTCAAGGCGGCGGAATGGAAGCCGGTTTGATCGAAAAACCGACCCGCGCACCGATTCAAAACGAAGCCAACAACCGTTTAAGCAATAAGCGTGGCACCATAGCTATGGCTCGTACTTCTGATCCGCATTCCGCTTCATCCCAATTTTTTATTAACGTGGCGGACAATACTTTTTTAGATTACCGTTCAAAAGAAATGCATGGTCGTGAAGTGGTACAAGAATGGGGCTATGCGGTCTTCGGCGAAGTGGTGGAAGGCATGGAGGTGGTTGATAAAATCAAAAGCGTGAAAACCGGTAATCAAGGCTTCCACCAAGATGTGCCGAAAGAAGATGTGATCATCACGTCTGTGACGGTTGACTAATTTTTATGACGACGGCTTGATGACAAGCGGTCGTTTTTTTTATCTATTTTACCAATTTACAAAGGGACTACCGATGAAATTTAAACTTTCTTTAACGGCATTAGCCGTTTCTTCTCTGTTCTCAATCCATTCGGTTGCAGCCGAGATCCAATTCCGTGTGATTGAAACATCAGATATTCACACTAACTTAGTCGATTTCGACTACTACAAAGATAAACAAGATGCAAAATACGGTTTAACCCGTTCTGCAACCTTAATCAAACAAGCGAAATCTGAAGTGCCGAACAGCATTTATGTGGACAATGGTGACTTAATCCAAGGTGCGCCAATCGGGGATTATGTGGCAAATAAAGGTCTAAAAGAGAAAGATGCTCACCCAAGTTATATCGCGCTTGAATATCTTGATGTGGTTGCCAGTGCATTGGGTAATCACGAATTTAATTATGGCTTAGATTTCTTAGATACGGCGCTGAAAAATACTAAAGTCCCCGTTTTAAGTGCAAACGTGCTAGATCCAAAAACCAATGAGCCAAAATATACGCCATACATTATTCAAGAACGTGAAATGAAAGATACCGAAGGCAAAACGCACAAAATTAAAGTCGGTATTATCGGTTTTGTCCCGCCGCAAATTTTAATTTGGGATAAAGCGAATTTAGACAGCAAAGTCGTTGTTGCCGATATTATTGAAACGGCTGAAAAGTATGTGCCGAAAATGAAAGCAGAAGGTGCGGATGTGATTATCGCCCTTAACCACAGTGGTTCTGGTTCTTTTGATAAACCTTATGAAAAAGGGCAAGAAAACACCACCGTGGCGCTCAGTAAAGTTAAAGGCATTGATGCGATTGCCTTTGGTCATGCTCATGGTCAGTTCCCGGGGAAAGATTTTGAAGGTAAAGAGGGCGTGGATATTGCCAAAGGCACAATCAACGGCACGCCTGCAACTATGCCGGGGCAATTTGGTAGCCACATTGGTGTGATCGATTTGACCTTAAGTGATAAATCAGGTCAATGGCGAGTCGTTGACGGCAAAGCCGAAATTCGTCCAATCTTTGACAGTAAAGAGAAAAAAGCTTTAGTGGAAAACGATCAAGGCTTGGTCGATTTAATGAAGCCTTATCATGATGCGACTCGTGAGTTTGTTGCACAACCAATCGGCAAATCGTCTGCGGATATGTATAGCTATCTCTCTTTAGTGCAAGATGATCCAACGGTACAAATTGTCAGCCTTGCGCAAAAAGATTATGTTGAAAATGTGATCAAAAACTTACCGGAACTCAAAGATCTTCCTGTGTTAAGCGCAGCGGCGCCGTTTAAATCAGGCGGTCGTAAAAATGATGCTACAGCGTTCGTTGAAGTGCCAAAAGGCGATTTAAGTTTCCGTAATGCTGCCGATCTTTATCTCTATCCAAATACGCTTGTGGCGGTGAAAGTGAATGGTGCAGAGTTAAAAGAGTGGTTAGAATGCTCTGCGGGAATGTTTAATCAAATCGATCCAAACAGTACCGAACCACAAGGCTTAATTAACTGGGACGGTTTCCGCACCTATAACTTTGATGTAATTGACGGTGTAAATTATCAAATTGATGTCACCAGCCCGGCTCGCTACGACTTAGATTGTAAATTAGTCAATGATAAAGGTGATCGCATCAAAGACTTGACCTTCCAAGGAAAACCGGTTGATCCAAAAGCAGAATTTATTATTGCGACGAATAACTACCGTGCTTACGGCGGCAAATTTGCAGGTACCGGCAATGAACACGTGGTGTACGCTTCACCTGATGAAAACCGCCAAGTGCTAGCGAACTACATTACCGCTCAAACGAAAGCAAATGGTCAAATCAATCCAAGTGCAGACAATAACTGGAAATTTGCGCCAATCAATGACAAAGTAAACGTATTCTTTGAAACGGCGAATAGCGATAAAGCAACAGCCTTTATCAAAGAAAAAGCGACCTTTATACATAAATTCTTAAAACAAGATGATGCCGGCTTTGCCGTATATCAAATTGATATGAGTAAATAGCCATAAAACCGCGGATAACCACGGTTTTGCAAATTTTTAGCGAAATCAGACCGCTTGTAAAAGCAAAATCCCCGAATCTCGACGATCCGGGGATTTTTTGTCTGACCGTTGTCGATTAGATAACACCTTGCTCCAACATTGCGGTTGCCACTTTTTTGAAGCCTGCAATGTTTGCACCGTTAACATAGTTGATGAAACCGTTTTCAGCGCCGTTTTCAACACAGTTTTCATGAATATTCGCCATGATGTTAAATAAACGTTGGTCAACTTCTTCACGGCTCCAAGATAGACGCATTGCATTTTGGCTCATCTCTAAACCTGAAGTTGCTACACCGCCCGCATTTGAGGCTTTACCCGGCGCGTAAAGGATTTTCGCCGAAATAAACACTTCAACCGCACCTAATGTAGAAGGCATATTCGCCCCTTCCGCCACACAGAAACAGCCGTTTTTCAATAACGTTTTTGCGTCTTCTTCATTTAATTCGTTTTGTGTTGCACATGGTAATGCGACATCACACGCCACGCCCCATGGCGTTTGACCTTCAAAGTATTGAATGCCTTGCTCTTTTGCGTACACAGATAAACGCTCACGACGCTCGTTTTTAAGTTCAAATAATGCGGCTAATTGTGCTTCGGTCATACCGCTGTCCGCAAATAAAACGTAGCCGTTAGAATCAGAAACGGTTAACACTTTACCGCCTTTTTGGATCACTTTTTCAGCCGCATATTGCGCTACGTTACCTGAACCTGAAATTACAACACGTTTGCCTTCGATAGATTGACCACGTGTATTTAACATAGATTCAGCAAAATAAACTGTGCCGTAACCTGTTGCTTCAGGACGAATTAAGCTACCGCCCCAAGTTAAGCTTTTACCCGTTAAGACAGAGGTAAATTCGTTACGTAATTTTTTGTATTGACCGAACATATAGCCGATTTCACGTCCGCCTACGCCGATATCACCTGCCGGTACGTCGGTATCTGCACCGATATGACGGAACAATTCGCTCATAAACGCTTGGCAGAAACGCATCACTTCCGCGTCGGATTTGCCTTTCGGATCGAAGTCTGAACCACCTTTACCGCCACCCATCGGCAATGTGGTTAACGCATTTTTGAATACTTGTTCAAAGGCTAAGAATTTTAATACGCCTAAATCCACAGTTGGGTGGAAGCGGATACCGCCTTTGTAAGGACCAATTGCTGAGTTCATTTGTACACGGTAGCCACGATTCACTTGTACTTGACCTTTATCATCAACCCAAGTGACACGGAACATAATTACACGCTCAGGCTCTACAATACGCTCTAACAAACCTTGTTGGGTATATTTAGGATTTTTCGCTAAGAATGGCGCAAGGCTGCCGAATACCTCTTCAACCGCTTGATGGAACGGCGCTTGGTTAGGGTCACGTTGTTTGATTTTTTGGAAAAGGGCGTTTAAATCGCTCATCTTTGGCTCCTGTATAAAAATGTTTAGAATTTAATATTTGCCTATTAGCAATAGGTGCGCAGTCTAGCAATCAAATTTTTATTTGAAAAGTAGAATTAGAAAAATTTATATCATAAATTAAAAAAAGTATGTTTAATTGCTTAAATTTTACTCTTATTTTACTAACTACCCCTCTTTTATTAAAAATTTTAGGGATATTTCCCTCTACAAGCGGTGATTTTTCGCTAATTTTTTGCAAATCGGGTAGAATGAACGCTCTTAATCATTAGAAAAACTAATTCAAGGCAATATATGAGTAATGTCGATCAACAAGAAATCGCAAAATTTGAAAAAATGGCTAAAAGTTGGTGGGATCCGCAAGGAGATTTCAAACCGATCCATCTATTAAATCCTTTGCGTCTTGCTTATATTGCCGAACAATCGAACGGATTATTCGGAAAAAGGGTATTAGATGTCGGCTGTGGCGGCGGAATTCTCAGCGAAAGTATGGCGAAAATGGGGGCAAACGTAACGGGCATTGATATGACAACCATGCCTCTTCATATCGCCAAACAACACGCTGAGCAAAACGGCTTAACGATTGACTATCAGCAAATTACGATTGAAGCGTTTCTCGCCGACCGACAAGCGCAAGATGCGGAAAAATTTGATGTCATTACCTGCATGGAAATGTTGGAACACGTGCCGGATCCGCTTTCGATCATCCAAAGCTGCAAAGCGTTATTAAAGCCAGACGGTCTCTTGTTCTTCTCCACGATCAACCGTACGTTAAAAGCCTATATGTTAGTGATTATCGGCGCAGAATACGTGCTGAAAATGCTTCCTAAAGGTACTCATGAATTTGAGAAATTTATTAAACCTGCTGAATTATTAAATTGGTGTGACCAAGCAAAACTCACCTGCAAAGAAATGGCGGGCTACCATTTTAACCCGCTAACAGAGAAATTTTGGCTGAATAAGGATGTGAGCTGTAACTATATTGCCGTGATGACGCAAAGCGATTAGTCTGTCCTGATATTTTGCAAATTTTGGCAAAAAAGTGACCGCTTGTATCCCATCATTCCACGGTTTCGACGACCACCGGCGCAAATTCCTCCTTTCGTAAGAAATTCTGTTCTCGAAAGTTAATCGGAAAATGGCAGGCAAATTCGTGTTGCCGAAATTTGCGTAGCGGTGGTTTCACCACACATTTTTTCTGCGCAAACGGGCAACGCGGTCCTAAACGGCAGCCAATCGGCATATCCTGTAACATCGGCACCGATCCTTTCAGGGTATTTAACCGTCCTTTAAACGGCAACGGTTTGGAGAAATCCGGCACGCTGTGCAACAGTACGGAAGTATAAGGATGATACGGCGTTTCCATAATCGTTTCCTTACTGGCAATTTCAACGGTTTGCCCGCAGTAAAGCACATTAAAAGAATCCACCCATTTATGAATACTCAACATATCATTGCTGACTAAAATAATTGATGTGCCGAGATTTTTATTCATACTGGACAGTAAGCGGTAAATTTGTAGTTGGGTTGTTGCTTCCATTGTATTGGTTGCTTCGTCCGCCACCAATAGTCTCGGTTGGTTCGCAACAGCCATGGCAATCATGACTTTTTGTGCTTCGCCTTCCGTGAGATCGCTCGGATAACTCTGCATAATGTCTTTATGATCTTTAATCCCGACTTTATGTAACAATTCAATCGCTTTTTTCTTCTTCCAACCGAATCGTTCCCACCATTTTCCTTTGTAACGAATAGTCTGGATAAGCTGTTTGCCAATCGGTTTACTTGGGTCCAAACAAGATAAAGGGTCTTGGAAGATCATTGAAATTTCGTCGCCAATCTGTTTACGACGCTGATGCGGGGAAAGTTTTAGCAGTTCAATATCCTTAAAACGAAAACGATCGGCGGTAATAATCCATTCATCTTTAACCAGCCCGCAAATCACCTTGGCAATCAAACTTTTACCCGAACCGGATTCTCCGACTAAGCCGCATACTTCCCCACTATCAAGGGTTAAGTTGATATCATCAACCATTTTAATCCGCCCTTGCGGAGTATCGATCTCAATACTGAGATGACGAATATCAAGTAATGCCATAGAAGTCCTTAGCGACGATATTTTTCTAATACACGCACAATACTATTGCCGAGCATGGTAATAATCAAAATGACAAAAATAATTGCCACACCGGGTAAAAAGACCGTCCAAGGAGCGATATAAATTAAATCCACGGAATCACGAATCATCGCGCCCCATTCCGGCGTCGGGCTTTTTGCACCTAATGCAATAAAACTTAATGCACTGATATCCAAAACCGCAATCACAAAAATATGTGATAACTCTTTTACCGCAATGACGGTAAGATTCGGCAAAATCACTTGGGCGATCAAATCACGCCGTCTTGCACCGTCTAATCGCAAGGTAACAACATATTCCCGTTTTAATTCTTGTTGCGTCGTTTGATAAATTTTATGAATAAAATGTGGCAACATCGCCAAGAAAATGGCTAACATCGCATTGGTTAAACTCGGTTCCATCAATGTTGCGATAATAATTGCAATCAACAAAATCGGAATAAATAAAAAAGTATCAAACAGGTGGCTTAAAATAAAAAACGAATTGCTTTTCTTCGTTCCTGCCAATATACCGATAACTCCGCCGATAACCGCAATTGCCAAGGTAATAATCAGCGCTCCGCCAACGGTATAATAAAAACCATAGAGAATTCGGCTAAAAATATCCCGCCCAAGATCATCTGTCCCGAAAAAGTGGTTGATCTGCCCGCGATCACTCCAAGACGGAGGTAATAATTCCAATCCGACGAATTGTCTATCCGCCGTATAAGGCGCAATCAAATACCCTACCGCCACTAAGCCGAGTAATGCGGCAAAAAGATAGAGGCTGATTAACGCCAATGCGTCTTTACGCAGTTCAATACCAAATTGCTTTAAATAAGCCGATTCGCGAAATTGTTCCGGATCTCTATTTAACATACCAATCTTTCTTCTGTGACGGATCTAATAATGTGGTGACTAAACTTGCCAGTAAATCCACCGCCAATACAAATAAACCGATTGCAACAATGCCGGCTGAAATTGCGTTGTAATCCTGTACGGCAAGGGCATTGATTATCCAACGTCCGACTCCGCCCCAACTCACTACATTTTCAATCAAAAGTGCAAAAGCAAAAATTAACGTTACGTTACGCGCAATCATCGGCACCAGCGTCGGTAAGGTATTTGACACAATATGCGAACACCAAATACGTAACGGTGACCAACCGCGTGTACGCGCAACCTTCACATAATTCTGTTGCAATACATATTCCGTACGTAGCTGAGTAATGCGCATGATTTCTAAGGTTGCCGGCACAGATAAAATCAGCGTCGGTAATGCCAAATGTTGTAAAGCACTCTGCATCATTTTCAGTTTGTAAGGCGAATCGGAAAGAAATATATCGAGAATTTTCACCCCGGTGAGTGTTTTAACTTCATAAATGGGGTGTAATTCCCCCATTGCGGCAATTTGCCAGTTATTGATTGAAGCATAAGCAGAAAGCATTATCGCCAACCAAAACACCGGTATGGCAAGGCTCAGAGAGCCTAAAAACGCCATCAGCTTGCCTAACAAGTTCTTGCGTTGAGTTGCGCCGAAAAAGCCCAGCGGAATCCCGATAATCAATGACAAAAACGATGCCGACAAACACAACGAAATCGTTGCGGGAAAAACATTCAATATCTGTGTTGCCAAAGGCTCTCCGGTACTGTAACTCATACCGAAATCCCCCTGCAACAAACCGCCTACATAACCAAGATAACCATGAAAACCCTCTGCAGCTAAAAAACTGTTGATCGGATCACGCAAAAAAATGTGATAGCTGATAAACGATAAAATGATCAACGTCAACAAGGTTAAAAACAGCTTGCGGATTAAAGCAACTAACATGGTTTATTCACCTCTATTCAAACTTGATGACGGAAAGTTTCACTTGACCGAAAGGGCTGATACTCACCCCTTCAATATCATTTTTCACCACTAACAAGCGGTTTACATTCACCAATGGCAAAATCGGCAATTGTTGTTCCAGCAGTTGTTGCGCCTGTTTATATAACAACATTCGAACCTCCTTATCCTCACTGGCACGGGCGGAACGCAGAAGATAATCAAATTCCTCACTACACCAATTCGCCAAATTTGTCACCGAACTCAATGATTGACAACCAAGTATGGGAGCCAAAAAACTGTCCGGGTCAAAATTATTCGCAAGCCAACCGCTTAAAATCAGATCGTAATCCGCTTCACCTTTTTCTAGCTGTTGTGTCAGATAGGCACGGCTGACTTGACGGACCGTGAGATCAATGCCGACTTTAGCCAAGTCAGCCCGAATGAGTTCCGCCATTTTGAGCGGATGTTGATTATAGATTCGTTTTTCATCAATTACCCAAAGGATCAAGCGGTCTCTTTCAGCCGATTTTTTACCATTTTCCACACTTGGCATATAAAGATAACTGTACGGATTTTTTTCAGGGAACAGCGCTTTCGGCAACACATTTTCGGCGACTTCCGCCACACCGTAAAACAGCACGTTAGCCAAACGTTCACGATCGATTGCCTCTGCAATTCGGTGGCGTAACTCAAGACTATGCATTTGCGAGCGCTGAACATTAAATGCGAGATAAGCTAAATTTGCACCGGCACTTTCAACTAAATAACCTTCTTCCGGTTTCAAAATAGAAATTTGGCTTGGCTCAGGGAATGCGGAAATGTCACATTCACCATTTAAGAATTTTGCCATACGGCCGGTACCGGTCGTTGATAAATCGACGATCATATTGGTGATTTCGGCTTTTTTCCCCCAATACCCCGAATGCGGACGCAGCCGAACGTGATCGTTTTGCACATAGCTTTCAAGTTGATAAACACCGGTACCGACAGGTAAAATATCCAGCTGAACCAAATTTTCATCCGCATTGAGCTGTAGCGCATACTCTTTGGATAAAATTACCGCATATTGACTGGCTAAGTGCGCCAATAAAGACGCATCAGGCTCGGTGAGCTTAATTTTCACCACATAATTGGACGGCGCACTTACCGATTCAATTTTATTCTTCAAATCAATACTTTCAAAATAGGGAAAATGAGTGCGATTGGCGATTTCTCGATAAATTTCATTTTGACGATAGTGATGCGGATTATTTTGCGGCTGATTTAGTGCCGGTAAATCAACACTTTTCCCCATCACCCGATTTAAAGAAAAAACCACATCCTCCGAATTAAATTTACGGGTTGGCGTAAACCAATTCGTTTGTTGAAAAGCCACATTTTTACGCAGATGCAAAGTAATTGTCAGCCCGTCGTCACTGATTTCAAAGCGCTCGGCCAACGACGGTTTTAAGCTATTCGTTACCGGATCGAATTCAATCAATTTATCGTAAATCTGCTCGGTCACCACATTCATATTGGTGCCGACATCCGCCCGCTGCGGATTAAATGAAAAACCGGAGGCGTTTGAGCAGTAAACCAGACTGTCTTCAAGCAAAGCCTGTGGGATCTTAGGCGCGCTGTAAGCGGTCTGATGAAACCCTAAAATTGCAAAAAAACTCACCAAACCGACCGCTTGTCGTACTCTTTTCATTATTTACTGATTCCATAAAACCGTAGTTTGTTTGCCACGGCGGTGTGTGACAGCCCCAAACGTTGTGCCAGTTTGCGGGTACTTGGATATTCCGTATAAAATTTGCGTAACAATGAAGCCTCAAAACGATTAACCAATTCTTCAAGGGAAGACGAATCCGCGTCTGTCGGAGTCATCTCGACAGGCAATGCTTGCGGTAAATGCAGATCCTCCACGCTCAGAGAATGGTTCGACATTAACGAACAGGCGCGATAAATAACATTATACAATTCCCGTAAATTACCCGGCCAATGATAAGTTTGCAGCGCGTTAATCACTGCCTCATCGTATTGTGGCGGATTGATCGCTAATTGCTGACTTACTTGGCGAAGGAATTGCTCGGCTAAGATCGGTAAATCGGCTTGTCTTTCGCAAAGTCTCGGTAAATCTAATGTTAATACATTCAAGCGGTGAAACAGATCTTCACGCACTTTGCCTTCTGCAACCAACGTTGCTAACGGTTTTTGCGACGTACAAATGACACGAACATCCACATGAATTTCATTATCTTCCCCTACGCGGCGGAAAGAACCGTCATTCAAAAAACGTAACAACTTCGCCTGCATTTCCAATGATAATTCCGCCACCGAATCCAGCAACACCGTACCGCCATTTGCATATTCAAAAAAGCCGACGCTTTCCTGCCCGTTTCTGCGGTGACCGAACATTTCGCTTTCCGCTTCTTGAGGCGGTAAGCCGGCACAGTTTACCGCAATAAATTTTTGATCACGACGAAAACTGAACTGGTGGCAGGCTTTTGCCAAAAAATCTTTACCGGTACCGGTTTCCCCTTGAATCAGAAGCGGTGCATCTAACATCGCAAATTTTTTCGCTTGTTCAATCACCGCCTTCATTTTAGGACTTTTCGCTACAACATGATCAAAATCGCTATATTGATTTGCCATAAACTGACGTAAATCAATCTGCATACTTTGTTGAGATTGTAACGCAACCATATAACCAAGTAAGCGATTCTGCTCTGCTTCCCATAATTCAATCGGAAACAGATCCATTCGCCAAACTTGATGATTAAATTGGATAGGATGAGAAACAGGCTGTAAGGTGTTGTTTTGAACCCTCGAACCTTGTTGTAAAAAAGCGGAATACCACTTAGTACGGTTTAAATTCAACATTATCTCATTTAATGCGATACCAGTAAGCCTTGCGTTCGGTTGTTGCTTTTTCGGAAGCATTTGTCGGTAAACCGGTAATAAAAGTTTACATGCTTGGGCGTTGGCAAATTCAATGTGCCCCTTCAGATCTAAAGATAACACCGGATTAGGTAAAGCTTCCAACAATGCCCGCAGTTCAATATTTTTACGTTCTTGCGGCAAATGATGGATAGAAGAAACTCGAATAACGCCGGCTATTTTTTCAATTTGCTGAATAAATTGCTTCTGTTGCTCCGCGCTAATTGTTTCGGTACGTAAATAAATTTGTCCTTTTCCGGCGTGTTTGTTGAGTTCGATTCCTTCAAGATTCACCTTTTGCGTAGCAAGTAAGCTCAGAATTTCTTGAGCTACGCCGATACGTTCAATACATTCAATGGCTAACCGCATGATTCTCCCCTTTTTGCAAAAAATTGCTTAAAACAGACCGCTTGTAGGTTTGTAATCATACCCTTTAAAGAAAGACTTGGAAACTTTTGTTTACATTTAACGGTGTAGAAAAAAGCCTAGAGTATACTCTAGGCATTGGATAGATTAAACGATGATCATCGCTTGCTATAGAAATAGGATATTAAGAAATTGTAGTTCCTTCAGCCGTACCGGTAACAACTTGTTTGAGTGCTCCGGGTTTACCCATATTGAATACGCGGATAGGCATTCCATGATCTCGAGCTAAAGTGAATGCAGCTAAATCCATCACTTGTAATTCTCTCTCAATAACATCCGCATAAGTCAAAGCTTGATAAAGTTTTGCATCCGGATTTTTTGCCGGATCTTTATCGTAAACACCGTCAACTTTAGTGGCTTTTAACACGACATCCGCTTCAATTTCAATTCCGCGTAAGCATGCCGCCGAATCGGTGGTAAAGAATGGGCTTCCTGTACCAGCAGAGAAAATTACAACACGTTTTTCACGCAGCATTTTAATTGCTTCAGACCAGTTGTAAGTATCACAAATACCGTTTAATTGGAAAGCAGACATTAATTTCGCATTAACATCCGCACGGTGTAATGCATCACGCATAGCTAAACCGTTCATTACCGTAGCAAGCATCCCCATATGGTCACCAACTACACGGTTCATTCCCGCTTTTGCTAATTTCGCACCTCGGAATAGGTTGCCGCCGCCAAGAACAACACCGACTTCAACACCCATTTCCAACAGCTCTTTGATTTCAATTGCCATTCTATCTAAAATAGAAGGGTCGATACCAAAGCCCTCGTCACCTTGTAATGCCTCACCACTTAACTTTAACAAAATACGTTTATAAATAGGATTGCTCATTCTTAACCTCTTTGTGTAACGGTTTCTAGGGGAAAAATCACTATATTATAAAATATCTTTCCTTTATCGGAAAGCAAAAGGCACATAGAATTTTTTCTTTAATTTCGGTAAAATCGCCGACCGTTCTATCTTCGGATATTCTATTATATGAAAATTTCTCAGCTTTTTGCCGCATTCATTAGTTTCGGATTAGTCTTTTTAGCCTGTTATTTGATGTTGATGGGTTCTGGTTTTTTTTCCAGCCCAGAAATAACAAATGTACTGCTATTAGCACTTTTTATTGTGTTTCTTAACGCATCTCAAAAAGCATTTTATTTTATTGTATTACCACTAGTTTTCTTATATGGCTTATATACACCGGTCGGATTAACTTTCGGTCCCCCGTCATACCAATATATTGCGTCGGTTTTCGCCACCGATATACAAGAAAGCAAAGAGTTTTTTAGCCAGCTACCCGTAAAGAACTATGTAGCTTGTTTAACTATCTTTTTGTCGATTATATTGTTTCGAATTATCAGCCAAAAATTTGAGATTCACTTTTATAAAAATAAAACATTTCTAGCTGCCAGCTTTTTGTTGGTGCTATTCTCTACTCCACCGTTTAAATTCTTGCATGAAGGCTATACATCGACAATAAAAGTCAAAAACGAATTAGAACGTTTAAATAATTTCACGATTGAAAGCCAGTGGGGAAAATCTACTCTCACCTCAAACTCTCGCTATGACGATTATGTGTTAATCATCGGCGAAAGCGCACGCAAAGATTATCATCACGCTTACGGTTATCCGATAGAAAACACTCCTTTTATGAGTAATGCTAAAGGCACACTCATTAATGGGATGACTGCCGGAGGAACCAATACAATCGCCTCATTAAAACTCATGTTGACCAAACCGAATACAGAACTGTGGGAAGGCGAATATGGTTTAACGTTAGTAGATTTAGTGAAATCTGCCGGTATTAAAACTTATTGGTTATCCAATCATGGTTATTTAGGTACTTATGACACACCAATTTCTTCGATTGCCAACAAAAGTGATGAGAAACTATTTCTAAAGGCAGGAGATTCGTTCAATCAAAATACCAGTGACTTTGAACTACTCCCTAAATTCGATGCGTTAATCAATCAACCTTTCCAAGGTAAGCGCTTTATCGTGATTCATTTATACGGCTCACACCCGATTAGTTGTGATCGTTTAACGGACTACCACACCATTTTTGATCAACAAAAAATTGAAAATAAATATTTCAATGTAAATTGCTATATTTCATCCATCAAAAAGACCGATGAAGTAATACAAAAAATTCATCAAAGTTTGCAACAAAATCAGCAACAACATCAACGCTCTTTTTCTATGATTTACTTTTCCGATCATGGCTTATCACATCAAATCAGTGAAGATAACATTGTCATTCATAACAGTAGCGGTAAAAGTAAACTACATTTTGATATTCCGTTATTCAAAACTTCCAGCGATGAGACAGAAAGAAAAGAATACAATGCATTCAAATCCGGATTAAATTTTACCGATGGTATTGCAAACTGGATAGGTATCTCTAATCCTTTGCTAAATACCGAAATCGATTTATTCAGTAACCAATCTGATAAAAATGACTACGGTTTGAAAGAAATGATTGAAAAATTTGAAGGAGAGATAGATCCTGCAGTCGTTATCCCGCACGCTTTTTAAGTATCCATATACGTTCTCCTTTTAATGTTCTTAAAAGGAGAAACTCAATAAGAAAGGATGTTTCAATCTATTTTGCAGCCTTGGCACATTCAGCTAAAACCGGTTTTAAAAGCGCTTGCAACTCTGGCGAAATATGGCCGCGCAATAAGTTTGCCAATTCAGTGGCAGGAATAACCTCAAGAGTATTGTTTGCACCACAATCACAATATTTTTGAATTTTCGGAGTGAGTGAGGCCCGTTGTGCTTCAGGTAATGATTCTAACGCACTTCTAAGACAATTTTGCTGGAAGCTCTTAATATATTCCTGCTTACCTACGATAGATAACTGCCCCAAATTTTCAACTTGATCGTTTGTTGCGGATTGCTGTGGAGATGTTGAAACTTGTTCGGAAGGCTTATCACAAGCAGCAAGCAAAAATGCCATAAGAGCAAACAAACCATAATAAAACTGTTTTTTCATATTCATTCTCGTTCAGATAGCAAAAAAGCGAGCTTGAAGCTCGCTTTTTAGTGAAACTTAAAGATTAAGCGTTACTGCCGGTGATTTTAGCAACTTCCGCTGCGAAATCTTCTTCAACTTTCTCAATACCTTCACCTACTTCTAAGCGAGCGAAGCCAACAACGTCTGCACCTTGAGATTTTAAGAATTCACCTACAGAAACAGATGGATCCATAACGAAAGGTTGACCGGTTAATGACACTTCACCGGTGAATTTAGCCATACGACCTTCAACCATTTTCTCTGCAATAGCTTGCGGTTTGCCTGATTCCATTGCGATAGCAATTTGGATATCACGTTCTTTGGCAACCACATCAGCAGGAACATCTTCAGGTTTAACGAAATCCGGACGGCTTGCTGCAACATGCATTGCTACTTTCTTGAATAAGTCCTCGTCACCGTTTACGCCCGCAACTAATACACCGATTTTCGCACCGTGTAAGTAGAATGCATTCGCGCCTTCAACATATTTCACACGACGGATGTTCATGTTTTCGCCGATTTTTGCAACCAATGCCGCACGTTTCTCTTCAAATTGAGCTTGTAACGCTTCGATAGATGTGCCTTTATTTGCTACTGCATAATCTGCAACTTCGTTCGCCAATTCTAAGAAGCCGGCATCTTTTGCCACAAAGTCGGTTTCACAGTTCATTTCAACTAATACGCCGAAACCTGCGCCTAGGCGAGCAAGAATCACACCTTCTGCGGCTACACGACCTGCTTTTTTAGCCGCTTTTGCCTGACCGGATTTACGCATATTATCGATTGCTAATTCGATATCACCATTTGCTTCTACTAACGCTTTTTTACATTCCATCATACCTGCGCCAGTACGCTCACGTAGCTCTTTTACGAGTGCTGCTGTAATTTCAGCCATTTTAAATTCCTCTTGATAGTATAGATAAAGAAAAGCAGGGGATATTTGCCCCTGCTTCACATTATGAATGTTTTAAGGGCTTTTTGCCTTAAGACGATTATTCAGCCGAATCTTCTGCCGCAACGACAGTTTCTTGACCGCGACCTTCTTTGATAGCTGCAACTGCTGCATCTACATAAAGTTGGATCGCACGAGCTGCGTCATCGTTACCCGGGATAACGAAGTTTACGCCGTCCGGGCTTGCGTTAGTATCAACGATAGCAAATACCGGAATACCTAAGTTGTTTGCTTCTTTGATGGCGATATGTTCATAGTCCGCACCGATAACAAAAATTGCATCAGGAAGACCTGCCATTTCTTTAATACCGCCTAAGCTTAATTCAAGTTTAGCCATATCACGGGTACGGTCTAAAGCTTCTTTCTTCGTTAATTTGTCGAAAGTACCGTCTTGTGATTGCGCTTCTAACTCTTTTAAGCGTTTGATTGATTGACGAACTGTTTTCCAGTTAGTCAACATACCACCTAACCAACGGTGGTTTACGTAGAACTGTTGGCTATCTACTGCCGCTGCTTTCACCGCATCTGCTGCTGCACGTTTGGTTCCCACGAAAAGAATTTTGCCGTTATTGCTTGCGATACGGGTTAATTCCGCTAACGCATCGTTGAATAATGGTAAGGTTTTCTCTAAGTTGATGATGTGAACACCGTTACGCGCACCGAAAATGAATGGTTTCATTTTTGGGTTCCAGTAACGAGTTTGGTGACCGAAGTGAACGCCTGCGTTAAGCATATCGCGCATAGAAACTTGTGCCATAAGAATTTTCCTTTATGTGTTGCTCCCAAATTAACGGGAAGGGTTTTGCCTCCACATATCCTAAGCCATCGACCATTTTTCAACAGCACCCCGATGTTTAGTGTGCAATATGTGTGTGATTTTGGGTTAATATAAAAAATAAACGTTTTTTGTTTGCTTGAGTTTTCAAGCACAAAAAACGGGCGGATTTTACAGGAATTTCAGGTTAAAGGCTAGTTTTTTTGCATACAAGCGGTCTGTTTTCTACTGTTTTTTGCAAATTTAAAATCAGGGCGTCCAACATAGACGCCCTTACGCTTAATAACCTACGAAAAATATTATTTCTTCTTAGTCGGACGTTGCCAGCCTTGGATGTGGCGTTGTGGAACACGGGTAATCACAAGTTCATTTTCTGCAACATCTTTGGTAATGGTTGAACCGGCGCCGATCGTAGCACCACTTGCCACCGTCACCGGCGCGACCAATTGCGTATCGGAACCGACAAAGACGTTATCGCCGATAATGGTTTTGAATTTATTCGCTCCATCGTAGTTACAGGTAATGGTACCTGCGCCGATATTCACGTTTGAACCGATTTCAGTGTCACCGATATAGGTTAAATGACCCACTTTAGAGCCTTCACCAATTGTTGATTTTTTGATTTCGACGAAATTGCCGACATGAGCTTTAGCGGCAAGCTCCGTACCAGGACGTAAGCGGGCGAACGGCCCTACATCCGCACTTTCACCAATGACGCTATCTTCAAGAACAGAGTAAGGTTTAATTTCAACATTATCACCAAGTACGACATTTTTCAGTATAGCACCTGCGCCAATTTTAACGTTGTTACCAAGTTCGACTTCACCTTCTAAAATCACGTTCACATCAATCACGACATCTTTACCGTGCGTCACGGTGCCGCGAATATCAAAACGGGTCGGATCGATAATCGTCACGCCGGCAAGCATCAATTTTTCCGCCTGTGTTTTTTGATAATAGCGCTCTAATGCCGCCAGTTGAAGGCGATTATTCGCCCCTTCGACTTCCATTAAATCGCTTGCTTGAACGGCTTCGACTTTAAATCCGTCACGGTTTGCCATCGCAATCACATCGGTGATGTAGTATTCGCCTTGGGCATTATTGTTATCCAATTGTGCCAACCATTTTTTAAAGCTTGCACCGCTTGCCACCATTACACCGGTGTTGATCTCTCGGATATGAAGCTGTTCCGGATTCGCGTCTTTTTGCTCGACAATCGCCACCACCGAGCCGTTTTCACGCACAATACGACCATAGCCGGTCGGGTTATCCAACACGACCGTAAGCAAACCGATACCATTCTCCGGTTTCGCTGCAATTAATTTCTCCAAGGTGTCTTTGGTAATTAACGGTGCGTCGCCGTAAAGCATTAAAATATTTTCATCATCCGCAAAAAACGGTGCCGCTTGCTGCATGGCGTGTCCGGTACCAAGCTGCTCCGCTTGTAATACCCAATTTACCGGCTCATTGGCAAGGCGTTGTTGCAACAGATCACCGCCGTGACCGTAAATAAGATGAATTTGTTTCGCGTCCAATTGTTTTGCCGTATCAATTACATGCTTCACCATCGGTTTGCCTGCAATCGGATGCAATACTTTCGGTAAATCCGAGTACATACGGGTACCTTTACCCGCGGCTAAAATTACCACACTGAGCTGAGTCATAAATAACCTTATTGATTTAAAAAGAAAATAACGGGGTGCATTTTACGTTAAAAAAGAATGCAACGTATAGACCATAAGTTGTAAAAAAAATTTAATTGAGTAAATATCACTTGACTAAGCAAC
>NZ_JBGXYA010000052.1:0-6327 GCF_041814905.1 Glaesserella sp.
AGCAAGACTACGAGTTCTTAACCCAAGGCGGCGTGTTCAGCAAAGATTTCATTGAAACCTATATTGCGATGAAGCGTAAAGAAGTCGAACGTTTGAATATGACCCCGCATCCGGTGGAGTTTGAGATGTATTATGCGTAATGACGTCTTACAAGCGGTCTGATTTAGTCGGCTTTTTGCAAATTTGTGAAGAGCCGATTTTATTTAAGAAACTGTAAAACTAACATATAACAACCAATAGCAAAGAGTGTAATTGCCAGTAATTTACGGGTAATATCGGGTGAAAGAATACCATGCAATTTCATTGAAAAGAAACTGGTAAGAAACGAACTTAACACCACGATAAAAACAATCGCAAAATTCACATAGCCGATTTGCCACGAATTACTTAAATAAATTTGAGCCGGCTTAGTGAGATAGCCATATGAACTACCTAGTCCGCCAATAACCATCATATAGTTCGTATAAATGGCAATTTGATGCGCTTTTACACTTGGCAAGAATGCGATGAGCGATGCCATAATAGAACCGCCGCCGATACCGGTAATGTCTGCAATCGTACCACCAAATAAACAGACCGTTCCTCCACAAAGATAATGATTATCTAGCGGTTTTTTTCATCGTTATTTTCTTTTGTAAAGAAAGTCCGAATAGATAAGATAAGTAACGTGATAACAAATACCGCAATAATATAGTCGGGCAGATAAAAACTACTTTCAAAACCAAGCTGTACACCAATGATCATAAATAATGACCAACAAAGCAATGATTTAAAATTAATTTGTATTTTTTGCTTATAAAAATAAGATAGATTAATCAAGGCACTCCCCATGACTATTGTCAGAGAGGTAGTGGCGATCATCTGTAATGGTAGCTCGGGAAAAAGTGAGTGTAAAATGGGTACCATAAGTACTCCGCTACCAATTCCAAACAACGCAGAAAATAAGTTGGTAAAAATACCGCAAATAATCAAAATTAAAATAGTTATTAGAGTCATATTATTTCCCTTTTATTTTTTAAGGCAAATATAGGACTAATTATGAAAAAGGTTTTATACCTTGTTTTATGATCATTCAGGGCAGTTTTTACTTGATGTCTTTCAAGAATGGGTTAAAAACGATGTGGGTAAAATTTTTGTCATTGAATTTGATAATCTGCTCGGGCAATGGCTCGGCTACCCTTCAAGTAACTGCGTTCATCAAGAGACATGCGGAAGTTCAATGATTACTGAGGCCAACGGCGATATATACAGTTGCGACCACTTTGTTTATCCGGCGTATAAAGTCGGTAATTTAAACGAACAGTCTTTAGCGGAAATTGCGTTATCTGCCCCCCAGCACCAATTCGGACAGAATAAGAAGACAATGCTCACTGATTATTGCCTGAATTGTGACCTACAAAAACTTTGCCATGGCGGTTGCCCGAAACATCGGATAATATCCCTAAAAAACGAACGATTTAAGCATAATTATCTTTGCCAATCCTACCAATTATTCTTCCGTCAAACCGCACCGGTAATGCGTAAAATGTGCGATATTATCCGTTTTGGCGGAGATGTGAGAGACGTGATGAAGGTAGAAAGTTAATTTTTGCTTTGGTTAAGTAGTTTTACACTCAATCTTGCTACTGCGCATAACTCATTATTTTCATTACGGATTTCCACTTGCCACACTTGGCTTTCCCGCCCTAAATGTAATGGCGTCGCTCGCCCCGTTGCTAAACCTTGTTTGATGGCTTTTAAGTGACTGATGTTCAGCTCTGTACCTACCGGAACTTGGTTTTCTTCACAACTCAATAACGCAGCGGCAGAGCCGAGTGTTTCAGCTAAAGTCGCTGAAATTCCTCCGTGTAATAATCCGAATGGTTGAGTTGTACGGTTATCAACCGGTACGGTAGCTTCCAGTCGGTTATCGTCTTGTACGGTAAACTCAATACCTAAATGCGAGACAGCGCTATTTTGGCAGAGTCTATTTAATTGTTCGATTGAGGTTGGTTTTTTCCAGATCATTTGAGTTTTTCTAAATCAGAGAAGCATGGTTAAACTATTTCTAATAACGCTTGGATCGGGTGTTTCATCACGTGATGTTCCATACGTTTTACTTGGCTGCGACAAGAATAGCCCGTCGCTAAACAACGATTCAAATCTTTACCATTGATTTTGATCTGCCACGATTGTGCATAAATCGCTTTGGACATTTCAAGGTGTTGGGTTTCGTGGCCGAATGTGCCTGCCATACCGCAGCAACCTGTGTTTTCAGTCACTAATTTTTCGCCAAAGTGGGCAAAAATCTGTTGCCACTCTTTTGAGCTGTTCGGAAGCGCGGTGCTTTCAGTGCAGTGTGAGAATAAGTGCCATTGCAAGCGGTCGGTTTCCGTCGATTTTTTGCAATTTTCTAAATTACCGTTTTTTAACTGAACCATCAGCCATTCGTGGGCGAGCAAGACGTTAAAATCACCTCGTTCCGCTTTAAGGATATCCTTATACTCTTCTCGATAAATCAGGGTAAGAGCGGGATCAACCCCAACCATTTGAATGCCGAGTTTTGCTGCGCGATTTAAAAATTCCGCTTGGTTTTTGGCAGTGTTGGCGAATTTATGCAAAAAGCCTTTAATGTGTTGAGCCTTACCTGTCGGGTTAAACGGTAACACAATCGGTTTAAAGCCAAGCTTCTGACAAAGCTGCACGAAATCCGCCACAACTTTGGCATCATAGTAACTGGTGAACGGATCTTGCACGACAAATAGATATTTGCAAATTTCTGCAGAAATCTCACCGCTTGTTACTTGGTTTTCAAGGCTTTCTAAACTTTCTCCTTGATAACCGATTTCAACTAACCGCTGGTTTAATGTTGGCACCGATAACGCCGGCAGATAAGTCATTCCGATGGTTTTATTTGCAACCATCTCCGCCGCCTGATTGGTACTAAAGAAGTTAAAGAATTTTGGCGCTTTTGCCATAACCGGCGCGACAAACTCCAAATTCGACACGATATAATCTTTCAACGGGCGGAGATAACGGCGGTGATAGAGTTCGTTAAATTGTGAGCGGAAAGTCGGTACATCAATTTTAATCGGACATTGGCTGGCACAGGCTTTACACGCTAAACACGTATCCATCGCGGCTTTTACTTCATGGGAAAAATCGTACTCTTTGGCTTTGTTCCACTGATTACGCAATTTTTGGACGAAATCGACTAATCGGGTTGTTTTTGATGGTTTTTCGAGCATCAATTGATCGGGGGAAACGTTTTGTTCCGCCAATAAACGTAACCATTCGCGGATTAAAGTTGCTCTGCCTTTGGGTGAAAACAGGCGATTACCTGAGACTTTCATCGACGGGCACATCGTGCTATGTACATCAAAATTAAAGCATAAACCGTTGCCGTTACAGTTCATCGCTCCTTTAAATTCTTCTCGCACTTGGATTGGAATTTGGCGGTCAAAATCGGCGCGCATGAGGGAATCAATCGGATAGAGCGTTGCTTGGCTGTCTAACGGTGTACAGATTTTTCCCGGGTTTAAACGGTTTTGCGGATCGAAAAGCTGTTTGATGTAACGCAACTCTTTCCATAAGGTTTCGCCGAAGAACCGCTCACCGTAGGCGGAGCGCATACCTTTGCCGTGTTCGCCCCAAATCAAGCCGCCGTATTTCGCCGTCAATTCAACGACTTGGTCGGAAATCGCTTTAAATTTGGCAACTTGCTCTCTGTCACATAAGTCAAGGGCAGGGCGAACGTGCAGAACACCGGCATCAACATGGCCGAACATCCCGTATTCCAAGCCGTAATCGTCTAATAATTTACGGAATTCCACGATATAGTCCGCCAGATTTTCAGGCGGTACGCAGGTATCTTCTACGAAAGCGATCGGTTTTGCCCAACCTTTTGCATTACCGAGCAATCCAACCGCTTTTTTTCGCATTGCGTAGATTTTTTCGATAGAGGCCAAGTCCTGACAAACTTGATAACCAATAATGCCGTTTTCGTGGTTGGCGATTTTACTTTCTAAAATTTGACAAAGATCGGCGATCTGTTTTTCATTCTGTTCCCGATCGTTTGAGGCATATTCAACAATATTGATCCCTAAAATCGGATTATTCGGATCCTCGGTTAAGAGATCGGAAACCGAATGCCAAACAATATCTTGTTTTGCTAAGTTCAGTACTTTGGAATCGACGGTTTCAACCGATAACGCTTGCGCTTTGAGCATAAAAGGCGCTGAGCGTAAGGCGGCATCGAAAGAGTTATATTTAATATTGATGAGCGTGCGATATTTCGGAATCGGCAGAAGATTGAGTTTTGCTTCGCAAATAAACGCAAGCGAACCTTCAGAACCTGTCAAAATACGGGTAAGGTTAAATTCACTTTCATCATGATTGAAGACGTTTTTTAAATCATAGCCCGTCAAAAATCGGTTGAGTTGCGGAAGTTCTTTTAATACCGTCGGACGCAATGCTTTACAACGTTCAAAGATCTCACGGTGTAGCTGTTTTCCTTTGGCGGACAAATTGAGTTTATCCAAATTTGCAAAAAAATCGTCGGAACTGACCGCTTGTGTATCGAGAATTTCACCGTTCATCAGCACCGATTTAATTGCCAAAATATGATCTGAAGTTTTACCGTATTGTAAGGATCCTTGCCCTGATGCGTCCGTGTTAATCATCCCGCCTAATGTTGCGCGGTTGCTGGTGGAAAGTTCCGGTGAAAAGAATAAACCGTGTGGTTTTAAGAATTGATTGAGTTGATCTTTCACTACGCCGGCTTGTACTTTCACCCAGCGTTCGGCAACGTTCAGTTCAAGGATCTTATTCAGATGGCGTGAAAGATCGACAATAATATTGTTATTGAGGGATTGTCCGTTGGTTCCTGTTCCGCCGCCTCGCGGGGTAAACGTTAATGATTGGAAGGGCGCTTTCTGTGCCAGTTTGGTGATTATCACTACATCGGCAATGGATTTCGGAAAAAGAATGGCTTGCGGAATCTGCTGATAGACACTATTGTCTGTTGCAAGAGAAAGACGATCTGCGTAGCTTGATGCGATGTCTCCGGCAAAGTGTTGATCCCGTAGATCTTGTAGAAATTGTTGAACCGTAGGGTTGATATTCGGTGTGTTTGCTAAACGAGGAATCATAGTTGTATCAATGTTAAAAAACCTAATGAGATATTAGCAAGATTTTCAATTGATGAAAAATGTTAAGGCAAAATTGACGTTGACTTTCATTCAAAATGAAAAAGGAACGAATTTTACATTTCATTACATTTTAATTGGTTTTATAAATTGATTTTAAAAAGATTAATGGGGATAATTAAGCAGTTCTTGCCTTTTAGGGTAAACTATTAAAGACGGGAATGTAGTAATTCCGTGTAAGGCGACGCTTTTTTATAAGGTTCACTTGTTTGGGTTGTTTGGTAAACAAGTATCGGAATTTGACTTTCTTTTCACCTTTAAATTGAATAGAAAGCGCAGTAAAGTCTTAATGCTATGGTTGAGATGTATGGCATTAATTAATTTTGTTTAAATCTAGATGACGATAAATTAGAGGATCATCAAAATGAAAAAATCTGTAATTGCATTAGCTGTATCTGGTTTGGCATTGGCATCAGTAGCAAGCGCTGCTCCACAAGCAAATACTTTCTACGTCGGTGCGAAAGCGGGTTGGGCTTCATTCCATCACGGTGTTAAACAGTGGGATTATAAATATGAAGGTGGCGATCGTTATAATAACGACACTACTTTATATGGTATTAACCGTAACTCTGTAACTTATGGTGTACTTGGTGGTTACCAAATTCTTAACCAAAATAACTTCGGCTTAGCGGCTGAATTAGGTTATGACTATTATGGTCGTGTTCGTGGTAATGTGCAAGAAACTCGTGCATTCAAACATTCAGCTCACGGTGCGAACTTAAGCTTAAAACCAAGCTATGAAGTTGCGCCTAACTTAGATCTTTACGGTAAAGTGGGTGTTGCATTAGTACGTAATGACTACAAATTCTATTCTGTAGATGAAAATGATGATGGTCAAACGGATAAAGCTCACGATTTTAAACCATCTTTAATTTTAGGCGCGGGTGTGGAATATGCAATTCTTCCTGAATTAGCGTTCCGTGTTGAATACCAATACTTAAACAAAGCGGGTAACTACAGCAAAGCGACGCGTAAAGCAGGTGAAGAAGTTTTTGTTAACTACAGCCCGGATATTCACTCAGTATCTGCAGGTTTAACATACCGTTTCGGTCAAGGCGCAGCACCGGTTGCAGCACCTGAAATCGTAACTAAAAACTTTGCATTCAGCTCAGATGTCTTGTTTGACTTCGGTAAAGCGAGC
>NZ_JBGXYA010000053.1:0-68947 GCF_041814905.1 Glaesserella sp.
GCACGTGGCATAACACGTTTCATGCTTGGACCTTCATCAACGAAAATCTTCGCAACTTTAAGATCATCGACATCTGCACCGTCATTGTGCTCTGCGTTTGCGATAGCTGACTCTAAAACTTTCTTCACTAAAGCCGCTGCTTTTTTGTTGGTGAAAGTTAAGATTTCTAGTGCTTGCGCAACTTTCTTACCACGGATTAAATCAGCAACTAAGCGAGCTTTTTGTGCAGAAGTACGAGCGTAACGATGTTTTGCAATAGTTTCCATCTTTTACCTCTTATTTCTTAGCTTTCTTATCTGCGGCGTGACCGCGGTATGTACGAGTCGGTGCAAATTCACCTAATTTATGACCGATCATTTCATCAGAAACATAAACTGGAACATGCTGACGACCATTATGGACTGCGATGGTCAATCCGATCATTGATGGAATGATCATTGAACGACGGGACCAAGTTTTGATTGGTTTTTTATCCCCGCTTTCCACCGCCTTCTCTACCTTCTTCAACAAGTGTAGGTCAAGGAAAGGACCCTTCTTGAGAGAACGTGGCATGGCTTATCCTCTTTAATTAATTAAAAAATTATTTGCCACGACGACGTACGATGAATTTATCAGTACGTTTGTTGTGACGAGTTTTCTTACCTTTGGTTTGAACGCCCCAAGGTGTAACAGGGTGTTTACCGAAGTTACGACCTTCACCACCACCGTGTGGGTGGTCTACCGGGTTCATTGCAGTACCACGAACGGTTGGACGAATACCTCTCCAACGGTTTGCACCTGCTTTACCAAGTACGCGAAGCATATGCTCTGAGTTACCTACTTCACCGATGGTTGCAGAACACTCAGCTAATACTTTACGCATCTCGCCTGAACGAAGACGTAAAGTTACATAATTACCTTCACGTGCGATAATTTGCACATATGCACCAGCAGAACGAGCGATTTGACCGCCTTTACCTGGTTTTAATTCTACGTTATGAACAGTAGAACCTACTGGGATATTACGCATTGGTAATGAGTTACCGACTTTAATTGGCGCTGAAGCACCCGCTTGGATCGTATCACCTGCAGCTAAGCCTTTTGGTGCTAAGATGTAACGGCGTTCACCATCTTTATAAAGTACTAATGCGATATTCGCAGAACGGTTTGGATCGTATTCTAAACGCTCAACAACTGCCGGAATGTCTAATTTGTTACGTTTGAAGTCAATTAAACGGTAGTGTTGTTTGTGTCCGCCACCGATGTGACGAGTAGTGATACGACCTAAGTTGTTACGACCACCAGTTTTAGATTTAGTATCTAAAAGTGCTGCAAAAGGTTTACCTTTATGAAGCTCAGTGTTAACAATTTTAACTACATGACGACGACCAGCGGAGGTCGGCTTACATTTAACGATAGCCATAGTTTTCTATTCCTCCGAAATTACTCTGCCGCACCTTCAACGAAGTCAAGTGATTGACCTTCTTGAAGAGTTACATAAGCTTTTTTCCAGTCACTACGACGACCTGATTTAGCACCGTGACGTTTAGTTTTACCTTTAACAACCACTGTACGAACAGAATCTACTTTAACTTCGAAAAGTTGCTCAACCGCATTCGCAATTTCCACTTTATTAGCGTCTAATGCGACTTTGAATACGATTGTGTTGCCTTTTTCTGCGTTATTTGTCGCTTTCTCAGAGATATGTGGTGCTTTAAGCACTTTTAGCAAACGTTCTTGTTGAATCATGCTAACATCTCCTCAATTTGTTTTACTGCATCAACAGTGATAACCACTTTATCAAAAGCGATTAAGCTTACTGGATCGATACCTTGTACATCACGTACATCAACTTTGTATAAGTTACGTGCTGCTAAGAATAGGTTTTCATCTAAGCTTGCAGTGATGATAAGAGCGTCAGTTAACGCCATATCTTTTAATTTTTGTACTAAAACTTTAGTTTTTGGTGAATCAATTTCGAATTTCTCAACAACCACTAAACGGTCTTGGCGAACTAATTCAGAAAGAATGCTTTTGATTGCACCACGGTACATTTTCTTGTTCACTTTTTGGCTGTGATCTTGTGGTTTTGCTGCGAAAGTTACACCACCTGAACGCCAGATTGGTGATTTGATATCACCTGAACGAGCGCGACCTGTACCTTTTTGACGCCAAGGTTTTTTGCCTGAACCAGACACTTCAGCACGAGTTTTTTGCGCGCGCGTACCTTGACGAGCACCTGCTGCATATGCAACAACTACTTGGTGGATTAACGCTTCGTTAAACTCACGTCCGAAGGTAGTTTCAGAAACAGCTAGTGCGTTAGCACCTACAACTTGTAATTCCATCTCTATCTCCTAGACTTATGCTTTAACTGCTGGTTTAACAATAACATCACTATTAGTTGCACCAGGTACAGAACCTTTAACTAATAATAATTTACGCTCAGCATCTACACGAACAACTTCAAGTGATTGAACGGTTACACGCTCAGCACCTAAGTGTCCAGCCATTTTTTTACCTTTAAACACACGACCTGGAGTTTGGTTTTGACCAATAGAACCAAGTACACGGTGTGATAAAGAGTTACCGTGAGTAGCATCTTGAGTACGGAAGTTCCAACGTTTAACACCACCTTGGAAACCTTTACCTTTTGATGTACCAGTAACATCGACTTTTTTAACATCTGTGAAGATGTCTACGTTGATTTCTTGACCTAAAGTGAATTCTTCACCTTCAGTACGAAATTCCCATAAACCGCGACCAGCTTCAACACCTGCTTTAACGAAATGACCTGCTTCAGGCTTAGTTACACGACTTGCTTTTTTAGAGCCAGTAGTAACTTGAACTGCAGTATAGCCATCGTTTTCAAGAGTTTTAACTTGAGTCACACGGTTGGCTTCGATTTCGATAACGGTAACTGGAATTGACACGCCATCTTCATTGAAGATACGGGTCATACCAACTTTACGACCGACTAAACCAATCATTGTAATAACCTCTTAATTAACCTAGGCTGATCTGCACGTCAACGCCGGCAGCCAAATCTAAACGCATTAATGCATCAACAGTTTTTTCTGTTGGCTCTACGATATCTACTAAACGTTTGTGTGTACGAATTTCGTATTGGTCACGCGCGTCTTTATTAACGTGTGGAGAAATCAACACGGTGAAACGTTCTTTACGGGTTGGTAAAGGAATCGGACCACGAACTTGTGCACCAGTACGTTTAGCTGTTTCTACGATCTCCGCAGTAGATTGATCGATCAAACGATGATCAAAAGCTTTTAAGCGGATACGGATTCTTTGGTTCTGCATTAGACCAGAGCTCCATTAAATTTTAGCTAATAAAAAAACCGAACCACCGCTTAACAAATTTAAGTTAAGGGGGCACAGTCATACCTTTTATGTAGTTCCCAAATCGGAAACATTTTACGTATCACCTTATTGGTGATACCGCCCAGTAAATGATTACACCAAGCGACAATACAAAACAACAAATCAATTTGCACGTTCAGTAAAGTGCGCGGATTCTACATAAAAATATTCATCGACGCAAGCTAATTTTGGCGTTATTTTCTGGACTACCCCAACTAGTCCGGCAAAATTTTCTTAGTACTTATTGATTTAAATCCAATTTTATCGACTAAAAATTAACCAAATTTGCAAGTTTTTTCTATTTTTTCGACAAACATCACAAAAATAAACAATATTACGGATTGCAATCATTTTTTTAGCAAGGTAATTATTACTTTTGGAAAGTTTCCTTTCCTTACAAAATTTGATTGTATAAAAAATTAAATAAGAGGAGAAATGCTATGAGTTACATTGATACTCAAACAAAAGAAATTAGATCTTTATTTTTTCCTATAATTGGAGAAACGAAAGCCAAAACCACTTTTTCTTATTATGGTATATTTAAGGACAATATCTTATTTGCCTTATATAAGGAAAACTGCCTCTATCTGAGAATTTCTCACACCTTTATGTCTGAGTTACTTTCTTATAGTGAAATCAAACGATTACACGACCCTAAAATGGGCATTCATGCTAAAAATTTTTATCTCCTACCAGAGGAAATGCTCAATAATTTACATCTGTATTCACATTGGATAATAAGTACAATTCAAGAAACTACTAATCAAAAATATAAAAAGAATAAAATAAGGAAGTCATTAATCCGCTCTCTACCTAACATGAACATAAACTTAGAAAGAACATTAAAAAAATTAGGGATTTATTCGATTGAGGATCTTATTGAACGAGGAGAAATAAATATTTTCATTGATTTAATAAAAAAAGGGATAGATGTTAGTCATATTATGTTATTTAAATTGTATGGAGCAATTAATAATCAATATGTTTATACGCTTAGTTCTGAGGAAAAGCAGTTACTACTTAAAGAGGTCAACAATGCGTTATACGAAGCCGGATTAAGAAAGCGTTTTGAAGTAAACTGAGTCTTTTACATAAATTTATGATCCATATCACAAAACCAGGAAAAAGTAAGGAAGGATACTGCTTTTTCCATTCCTTTCTTATCCTCTGAATGCTAATATTTTTCTCTGTTTAACCAATTCTGTCATATAGTTAGGAGAAAACAACAATGGAATTCCGTATCGAAAAAGACACGATGGGCGAAGTGCAAGTACCAGCAGACAAATATTGGGCTGCACAAACTGAGCGTTCACGCAATAACTTCAAAATTGGACCAGAAGCGTCAATGCCGAAAGAAATCATTGAAGCGTTCGGTTATTTGAAAAAAGCAGCCGCTTACGCAAACCACGATTTAGGCGTACTTTCTGCTGAAAAACGGGATTTAATCGCACAAGCTTGCGATGAAATTTTAGCAAATAAATTAGATGATCAATTCCCGCTTGTGATTTGGCAAACAGGTTCAGGTACACAATCCAATATGAACGTGAATGAAGTGGTTTCAAACCGTGCGCACGTTTTAAACGGTGGTAAACTTGGCGAGAAATCGATTATTCACCCAAATGATGATGTGAACAAATCACAATCTTCAAACGATACTTACCCAACAGCGATGCACATTGCGGCATACAAAAAAGTGGTTGAACATACCCTTCCTTGTGTAAAACGCTTACAAAAAACCTTAGCGGACAAAGCAGCAGCATTCCAAGATGTGGTTAAAATCGGTCGTACTCACTTAATGGACGCAACCCCATTAACATTAGGTCAAGAATTCTCTGCTTATGCTGCACAATTAGCTTTCGGTATTAAAGCGTTAGAAAATACGTTACCGCACTTAGCGGAATTAGCGTTAGGCGGTACAGCGGTTGGTACAGGTTTAAATACACCGAAAGGCTACGATGTGAAAGTCGCAGACTACATTGCGAAATTCACCGCTTTACCGTTTGTTACCGCACAAAACAAATTTGAAGCCCTCGCAACACACGATGCGATCGTAGAAACTCACGGTGCATTGAAACAGCTAGCGGTTTCACTTTACAAAATCGCTAACGATGTGCGTTTATTGGCTTCTGGTCCACGTTCAGGTATCGGAGAAATCTTAATCCCTGAAAATGAACCAGGTTCATCAATTATGCCAGGTAAAGTAAACCCAACCCAATGTGAAGCGATGACAATGGTTTGTGCACAAGTGTTAGGTAACGATGTAACAATTTCATTTGCTGGTACACAAGGTCACTTCCAATTAAACGTGTATAAACCAGTAATGGCGTACAACTTCTTACAATCTGCACAATTATTAGGTGATGCATGCGTATCATTCGATGAACACTGTGCAATCGGTATTGAACCGAATTATCCACGCATTAAACAACAATTAGATCAATCTCTCATGCTTGTTACGGCGTTAAATACGCATATTGGGTATGAAAATGCAGCGAAAATTGCAAAAACTGCTCACAAAAATGGCACAACACTCAAAGAAGAAGCAATCAACTTAGGTTTAGTGACAGCTGAACAATTTGATGAGTGGGTTCGCCCTGAAGATATGGTGGGAAGTTTGAAATAACTTCACGATATTCAGCGTAAATAAATGGCACGCTTTAACGTGCCATTTTTACATCTATGAGTAAATACCATTTAGACGAAGTATGAAATTTGGGGAACGCGTTTTTCATTCTATACTCTTTGAAATAGGAGCGATGACAATCAGCGCTATTGCAATACGACTTACCGGAAGTTTTGATACAACATCCGCCATAGAGACAGGCGTTTCTATATCTATTATCACCATGTTATGGAATTTAGTTTTTAATCTAGTATTTGACCAATTTTTTACGGGGAAGCGAGAAGAAAGAAGTTTCTCTCTTCGTGTTTTCCACACAATAAGTTTTGAAGGCGGATTATTGTTATTTACTATTCCTGTGGTTGCCTACTTACTGGATCTCAGTTTATGGCTTGCTTTTCTTGCTGATGTCGGCTTGACATTGATTATTATGCTTTACACACTCGTTTTTAATTGGATTTATGATATTACAAGGGCAAAATATTTTGCTTATCAAAAAGAATACTTTCGCGGCTAATGAATCACATATCCCCCACTCACCTGTTTCACCACGCCTAACAATTCCAAATTCAGTAACTCAATCAACACTGTTTCCACCGCTAAATCAGTGGCTTTTGCCAAATCGTCAATGCTGATTGGCTCAAGGTTGATCTGTGCAAACAGCGCTTGCTGACAAGCGGTCAGTTCGGGCAGATTTTTTGCAAATTTTTGCGGAAAAACGACCGCTTGTAACGGCACCGACGGCGGAACCAACGTCCTCTGTGCCAGTGACATCGGTTGATGTTGAAATACAATAGCGTCCAAAATATCTTCAACAGACTCCACCAGTAATGCTCCTTCTTTAATCAGCTTATGACAACCTTGACTATAAGGGCTTTGCAGCGCATTCGGCAATGCAAACACTTCCCTGCCCTGCTCCAACGCATAACGGGCAGTGATCAGCGAGCCACTGTTGAGAGTTGCTTCCACCACCAATGTACCGAGAGAAAGCCCGCTGATAATCCGATTACGACGAGGGAAATTTTCCGCCAACGGTGGCTGATTGGGTGAAAATTCGGAAATCAACGTACCACCGCTTTCAATGATCGCCTCCGCCAATTTTTGATGCCGAGCCGGGTAAATATGCTCTAAACCGCTACCTAATACTGCCAACGTAACGCCTCCGCGTTCAAGCGCTTTTTGGTGGCAAAAGCCATCAATCCCTATCGCCAAACCGCTTGTAATTGCCAAACCGTTTTCTACTAGCGCCTCGCTAAAATGTTCCGCCCAATATTTACCGTAATTGGAGTAATCCCGACTACCGACCATCGCAATCTGTGAAGCCGATAACGCACTGCTTTCGCCTTTAATAAACAGCAGCGGCGGCGCACTGTTGATCTGTTTTAATAAAAACGGATATGCTGCATCAAACAGTGTCAAAATTTGATTGTTCGGCTTCTCCGCCCAATTTAATGCGGTTTCTATCCAACGCATATCCGGATTAAACCAACGCTGAATTTGCCGTTCATTCCAGCCGATTTGGCGTAATTGGCTTTTATCGTATCGGCAAAATTCGGCAAAATCGACGTTTTCAAGTAATTTTCCTATCCGCTGAGCACCGAATTGCGGCACCTGTAATAATTTCAATAATTCAAACCTCAACATCGCCCCCTGTTCCCGATTCTTCATTTCCCTAATAGTAAGAAAAAGACTAAAATAGCCAATTATTTCTTTTAAAGTTTTCGACAGAGATCACAAAAAATGGCTGTATTAGAGGTTTTAATTTACCCGGAAGATAATTTGGCAAAGGTTTGCCAACCCGTAGAAAAAATAGATGATGAATTACGCGCGTTTATCGACGATATGTTTGATACCATGTATGATCACGAAGGTATCGGCTTAGCGGCACCGCAAGTGAATGTGCTAAAGCGTGTGGTGACCATCGACATTGAAGGCGATAAAACCAACCAAATCGTGTTGATTAACCCTGAAATTATCGAAAGCAGCGGTGAAGCCGGAATTGAAGAAGGCTGTTTGTCTATTCCCGGTTGCCGCGCCCTAGTGCCCCGTAAAGAAAAAGTCACGGTCAAAGCATTAAATCGCCAAGGTGAAGCGTTCACTTTCGAAGCGGACGGCTTATTGTCTATCTGTATTCAGCACGAAATCGACCACCTAAACGGCGTGTTGTTTGTTGATCACATTTCACAACTGAAACGCCAACGCATTCGCGAAAAAATGTTAAAACTGAAAAAACAGCTGAAACGAGCGAAATAGGTTGTTACAAGCGGTCGGTTTGCGCCGATTTTTTGCAAAAAGATAAACCGACTCTCAAAAGGTAAGCGAAGCGAACACATTATTTAAGGAGAGAAAATGATTACCCTCTATGCACTCAAACAGTCACGAGCCTATCGCATCGCTTGGTTGTTAGAATTACTGGAATTAGAGTACAAACTTGAGTTATTTGAACGAGATAACCAAACTTTTCTTGCTCCTAAAGCGTTAAGTGAAATTCACCCTTTAGGTAAATCGCCGATTTTGAAAGACGGAGAATTAGTGTTAACCGAAAGTGGAGCCATTGTTGAGTATTTACTGACACACTACGATTCACAACACCGTTTCAGACCGCACGTAGAAAGTACGGAATACCCGAATTACCTGTTCTGGATTCATTATGCCGAAGGTTCTCTGATGCCGTGGTTGATTATGTCTGTCATTTTTAAACGGATTAACGCACGCAAAATGTCGTTTATTGCCCGCCCTATCGTGCATAAATTGACAGCAACGGTCATGACCAATTTGATTATTCCGCAATTACGCACACATCTGAAATATGTGGAACAATCTTTAGCCAATAAAACATGGTTACTTGGCGAACAGCTCAGCGGCGCGGATATTATGATGAGCTTCCCTCTGCAAGCCATTGCACGCAACTCACCGCTTGATTTGCCGAATATCCGCGCGTATGTAGAACGTTTGGAACAAGAACCCCATTTTCAGCTGACCGAGCAAAAATTGGGTAAATTTGAACTTTAACAAGCGGTCGTTTTTGCCGTATTTTTTGCAAAATGCAACGCAAACCCATCGCTTTCCCTTTAGTTAAATTGAAAGGAACATTTTTATGATTATCGTAACAGGCGGCGCCGGTTTTATCGGCAGTAATATTGTCAAAGCGCTCAACGCAATTGGCAAAAAAGACATTTTAGTCGTGGACAATCTCAAAAACGGGGAAAAATTCATCAACTTGGTCGATTTGGATATTTCCGATTACCTCGACAAAGAAGATTTCATTGCTTCCGTTATTGCCGGAGATGATTTTGGTTATGTCGATGCGGTGTTCCATGAAGGGGCGTGTTCAGCCACCACTGAATGGGACGGTAAATATATGATGCAGAATAACTACGAGTATTCTAAAGAATTACTGCATTATTGTTTAGACCGTAATATTCCGTTCTTCTATGCCTCAAGTGCTGCGACTTACGGCGGACGAACAAACAATTTTATTGAAGAACGTCAATTTGAAAGTCCGTTAAATGTTTACGGTTACTCAAAATTTCTGTTTGACGAATATGTCCGCCGTATTCTACCGAGTGCTTACTCACCGGTTTGCGGTTTCAAATATTTCAACGTCTACGGTCCGCGCGAGCAACATAAAGGCTCAATGGCGAGCGTGGCGTTCCATTTAAACAATCAAATTCTGAAAGGCGAAAACCCGAAACTGTTCGCCGGCTCTGAAAACTTCCTGCGTGATTTCGTGTATGTTGAAGATGTCGCTCAAGTCAACATTTGGGCATGGCAAAATAAAATTTCAGGTATTTTTAACTTAGGCACGGGCAATGCGGAATCCTTCAAAGCCGTTGCCGAGGCGGTACTGGATTTCCATAAAAAAGGCGAAATCGAAACGATTCCGTTCCCTGAGCATTTAAAATCCCGCTATCAAGCTTTTACTCAAGCAGACCTAACCAAACTGCGGGCTGCCGGCTACGACAAACCGTTCAAAACCGTCGCGGAAGGAACAAAGGCATATATGGCGTGGTTGAATCGATAATAAGACAAGCGGTTGGTTTACTCGTGTGATGATAGATAATGTCAACCGCTTGTATTGTTAGCTCCTTGCCAATGGAATTGTTAGCCCCGTGTGGTCAAATAAATAGCAGCGTTCAATATCGAAGGAAAATTGAACTGTATCGTGGCGGTGAAGGTGATGCTCGCCACTGACTTCCACCACAAGCGGTTTGGACTCGCCTTGTTTAGCATGAATATAGCTAGTATTGCCGAGCTGTTCGACGGCATCGACGGTCATATTAATAGTAATATCACGTTCATTGCCTAAATGGATATGTTCCGGACGAATACCAAGGGACATCGGCAGATCAACCAGCTTTTGATCGTCTTTTAAAGTGAGTGTAATCGGTTCATTTTCTAAACCGCTTAAAGTGACTTCTCGACCTTGTTGAGCAACCAAAGTAACCGGCACAAAATTCATTTTCGGCGAACCGATAAACCCCGCCACAAATTGATTCACTGGGTGATGATATAGCTCCATCGGTGAGCCGACTTGCTCTATTTTACCCGAGCGTAATACCACGATTTTATCCGCTAACGTCATTGCTTCCGTTTGGTCGTGGGTGACATAAATCATGGTGCTTCTAAGGGATTCATGTAAGTTTGCAATTTCCAAGCGCATCTGCACCCGTAATTCAGCATCTAGGTTGGAAAGCGGTTCATCAAATAAAAACACATCAGGATTGCGTACAATCGCACGACCGATTGCGACACGCTGACGTTGTCCGCCGGAGAGTTGCGAGGGCTTGCGATTTAGCAGATGTTCCAATTGTAAAGTTTTCGCAGCATCACGAGCTTTTTGGTTAGCCGTTTCTTTGTCCATTCCGGAAACTTTTAGTCCGATACTCATATTTTCCAATACATTCATATGCGGATAAAGCGCGTAAGACTGAAATACCATTGCAATACCGCGTTGTGATGGGTCGAGTTTATTTACCACTTTATCACCAATACGGATTTCCCCGCTGGAAATTGTTTCCAACCCTGCGATTAAACGCAGTAAAGTGGATTTTCCGCAGCCTGATGGTCCGACAAATACCACAAATTCACCGTCTTGAATCTCTAAATCAACATCAAAAATAGTCTGTACTTTGCCGAATATTTTATTCACGTTACTTAGTTTTAAATTTGCCATATTAAACTCCTGATTATCCTTTTACTGATGCGCCGGTAATACTTGTGACGAATTGTTTTTGTACCATTAAGAAAAATAGAATCACCGGTACAATCATACAAACGGCAAATGCCATGACATTCCCCATAAAGGTTTGGTTTGAACCAAAGAAACTTGCCATTGCGACAGAAAGCGGTCGAACTTCAGGTCCGCGTGTAACCATAATCGGCCAAAGATAGGCGTTCCAAATTGCAAGGAAATGAAGAATTGCAACAGTAACGGTAACCGGTTTGGACGACGGCATACCGATATGACGATAAATTTGGAATAGGTTGAATCCGTCCACTTTCGCTGCATCAATTAAATCTTTTGGAATTCGGCTAAAAAATTGATAAAACAGGAATATATAGAACGCATTGACTGCCACAGGCAGAATTTGCACCAAATAAGTATCGATAATACCAGCACGGCTGACCATAAGCAGCTGAGGGATGACCAAAGATTCCCCCGGGATTGCTAATACGCCGATAACTAATAACAATAAATACCGACGGATTCGACTTTCCCCCCACGCTAATGCAAATGCTGCCATTGAGCTGATTACAATCGAGATAAATAAGGTAGAAAGGGTTATCACCACTGTATTCCATAAGTATTTGAAGAACGGATGTTGTGGGTTGTTCCAAATTTCATGGAAGTTATCCAGTGAAAAGCGGGTTGGGATAAAAGCACGCCACGTCCCCATAATTTGCTGAATTTCAGTATTGTCAGGGTTAAGACTTAAGGTGATTGCCATCATTAATGGAATCAGTACATAAAGTGATAAAATAATGGCGAAAACGTAATTGAGATATGTTGAAATTCTCATCCTGCGCTCCTGTTATTCATTTTTCATCAATAAGCGTTGCACTATGCCAAGGGTTGCAACGGAGATAAAGAAAATGACCGATACTGCAGATGCAAAACCGATTCGCTGGGATGAATAACCGTTGTCAAACATATATTGAATAATCGTCAGGGTTGCACCTTCCGGTCCGCCGCCGGTCAAAATATTGACTTGTGTAAACAGACTTAATGCACCAATAGTAGTAATGATGATCACAAAAATATTGGTGTTGCGTAACCCCGGTAAGGTGATATAACGAAATTTATGCCATGCATTGAAGCCGTCGATGGAGGCTGCTTCATAGCGATCCATCGGAATTTCCTGCAAACCAGCTAAGTAAATCAACATTTGGAATGGGAAGGTTGCCCACATCGATAACAACACTATCGAAAACATTGCTTTGCCTTTGTCTCCAAGCCAATCTATCGGATCGATAAACGGAATAACGGTTTGTAATGCACCGTTAAGCAAACCATCGGGATAAATAAATAGCGCTGACCAAATTGCGGTGATGACGGTCATCGGCATTAATAAAGGTAATAATGCAATAGAGCGAAATACTGCCAAGCCTTTTATTTTGCTGTTTAATAACATGGCTGAACCCAATGACACACTTAATTGCAACGGAATTACCCAAATTGCAAAATAGACCGTGTTTTTGACCGCTTGCCAAAATTCTGGATCGGTTAGAATACGCTCGTAATTATCCAGTCCGACAAATTTGGTCGGAATCGGACGTGGAATTAACCGTTCATTGGTAAAGGAAAAATAAACGGATAGTAAAAACGGAATAAAAATGAAGACCGTGAGAAATAGAAATGCAGGAAGCAACATTCCCATCTCCGGCAGATATTTTTTGACTTTTTGCATATTTCACCTCAAATGCTAAACAGGTGGGCAAAGCCCACCCGATGGCTATTTATCAAACGGAGGGTAGCCGTCGTTATCTTCAATATCACGATCGATATTTTTCGCCGCTTTTTGTAATTCTGTCTTCGGTGATGCTCCGTTCAAAATATTTTCCATTGCTTTACCGAATTCTTTGGTTAATACCGGATAAGCAGGGTGAATCGGGCGAACTAATGCAATCTGCTCTGCCTGTTGAGCCAGCATATTCAACTTACCACCTTTAGCAAATAAAGGGGTTTCGGCAATGGCATCTTTACGCCCCGGAATGTAGCCGGTGTATTTCGCCCATTCTTTTACTTGATCTTTGGATAATGCAAAGTTCAGGAATTTAGCTACTTCATTATCTTTTTTTGACGTGCTGGATACCGCCCAACCCCAGCCGCCATTTGGTGAAAATGCTTTTGCACCTAGTTTTGGTGTTGGAATCAACACTAAATCCTCCCCTAAAGATTCATTGAATGTCGGCCACATCCAGTTACCAATCCAAGCTAGAGCGGCAGTTTTATCACTAAAGAAACGGTTTGCTCCGGCAGTTTTTGGTACGGTATATCCTTTTTTCACCCAAGTTTGCATTTTTTCTGCGGCATCAATGGTTGCATTGGAGTTGATAGATCCCTCAGCACGTTTGGTTTCGGCATTTAAGATATTACCGCCGTTCGATACCACCAAAGGAAAATAGCCGTAAGTCATCCATTCACCAGCCATGCCGACGTTGAAGTCCAATGGCCATTTCACACCGTCTACTTTTGATAATTTTTCCAGCACATCACTGAATTGTTCATAAGTCCATGCATCCTCAACGGAAGTTGGAAGACTGATTCCCGCCGCCTCCAAGTATTTTTTATTACCCCATAATAAAACCGAGGAATCCCCCATGCCTAACATATAAAGTTTGTTATCCGGCGGATAGGTCCCTTGGGATATCAACCCCGGAATAGTTTGTTCCAGTATCTCTTTATCCAGCATTTCATCGATTGGTTTTAACATGCCTGACCACGTATAGTTCGCCATATTCGGACCATCTACAAATAATATATCCGGCATATCTTTTGCCATCCACGCAGCTTGAACGGCATCGTTGAGGCTTGGAATGGCTTTGAGCTGTACACTGATATTTTCAGCTTTATATTTTTCGTTAAACTTCTGTTCGAGTTGCTGGAAAAACGGCGCTTCGATTTTGGCGTCAATCACCCATGCCGTGATTTGGTCGGCAAAAGCAACGTTTGATAAGGATAAAGCGGTAAATAGCGCAAGTTTGTTAGACTTTTTCATATAAACTCCTTAACGAATGATTAATTTAGGAAGTAACAGCTGAGGTTGGAAAGCGTCAGACTTGGCGTTTTTCAAAGCCTCAATCATCAGCTCAAAACCGGTATGTGCAATTTCTCTCATAGGTTGAGAAATCGTGCTAAATTTCATTAAGCGGGAAATGATCGTATTGTCAAAACCGACAATCGAAATTTCAGGCAGTGGCTGCTCAAAGGCTTGGCAAGTTTCCAATACTTGCTGAATCAATACATCATTACTACAGCCAAAAGCCGTTACCTTATATTGAAATATCGCACTTTTCAAAAAATCGGCTAACGACGTTTTTTCATGCGTGTTTAAACAATGTTCCGTTTTAAGCAGGTAACCTTGTTCCGACAAATATTGGGCGAAACCGTGATATTTATCATCAAAGGGATCCATAATACCGATATAACCGATTACCGAATGTCCTGCTGAAAGCAAATGCGCAGCAATTTGTCTGCCACCGTTTTGGTGATCGGTTGACACGGATGGCAATTTGGTGGCGCTGCGGGTTAAGATAACCGTTTGATATTTGAATTGATTTAAGCGATCTTGATAACCTTCGGACATATCTCCTACAGGCACTAAAAAAACACCGTCAACTTCATGAGCCTCACATTCGTGCAAGGCGATCAACTCTTGTCTGGCATTATTTTTGCTGTTAAAAAACAGAATACAGCGTCCATGCAAGTAAGATTCTTGTTCCAACACTTCCAGTAAATCTGCAAAAAAAGGATTAGAAATATTCGGAAAAATGACGCCGAATAAGTTAGTCATTTTTTTCGGTTTGATTTTTACCTGATAATCTAATGCGTTAATGGCTTGCATCACATTACGCAAGCTTTCCGGAGATAACGTCTCAGGTGAATTTAATGCCCGGGAAACCGTTGCAATCGAGACGCCTGCAAAAGCTGCTACCTCTCTTACCGTTGCCATAACTGTGCCTCAATAATATTTTCTACTCTTCAATAATAGCGAATTCCAATGTTTGCCAATCACCGCTCAATTGCGGCGTGGTTTTTGTTTGCGCAGGGAATGCTAATTGGCTGATACTGACTTTCCCGTTGCCAAAATGGAATTCCGTTAATCCGTGATCCACTAACAATTCAAAATCAAAACATTTACCACTGAAAGCTTGGTTGACTTGATAATGGTGCGGGAATTTTTGTCGCATCACATCATCTTTACCTTGATAGCAACGGAATAGTTCGAAGATCACCGCGTCATCGGTTTTATGCAAACAGATCGACAATTCACCGTCAAACAGCGTAATACAAGCGGTCTGTTTCTCGGCAAAATTTACGAATCCTTTTAAGTAAAATACATGAGCGTGTAACCCGTTTAAGACAGAATCCGTTTTTTGGAGGAGGACGCCTTGTAACATCTCAGAAGCGAAAGTTTGATGTAGGTGGTCTCCGTTTTCGTTCTGTACAAGGCGAAATTCTTTCACAGCAGTCATTGAACTTCGGAAACATTCGGTGTCGGTATTACGTGCATATTGCCAATTACTGAACCAAGAAATGCCGACATGGCGTTGATTAGGTGCATTAAACCACGTTTGAGTAGCGTAATAATCGCGACCGATATCCAACCATTTTACTTCAGAGGCTGGAGCATTGTTACGGAAGGTTTCACCGTCAAAATCACCGACAAAATATTGCGTACCGGAGCTATCTTCAAAGCACCCACTACCAATGCCGACAATTAGTACCCATTTGGTTTTACCGTTTGTTAACGGCATTTCAAATAAATCAGGGCATTCCCACGGACCTTGACTATGGAAGCCGTCCTGTTGCCCGAATTCGCTGGTTTTCTGCCAATCAATTAAATTTTTGGAACGATAAAAACCGATAGATTGACCACAAGTCACCACCATAATCCAATGTTGGCTCGCTTCGTGCCAAATTACTTTCGGATCACGAAAACAACCGATAAACGGATTGCTGACAACCGGATTACCGTGATATTTCTGCCAATGCATACCGCCATCCGTGCTATAGGCTACGCATTGGCTTTGGATATCTATCATTTTATGTTGCGGCAAATTCAGGCTTGCGGTGTAAAACGCCACTAAATTATTGCAAGATTTCTCTTTAAACAGACCGCTTGTATTCTGTTGATCAATTACCGCACTGCCTGAAAAGATATAACCGAGTACATCAGGCGCAAGGGCAATCGGGAGATGTTGCCACGTTACCAAATCGGTAGAAACCGCATGCCCCCAATGCATTGGTCCCCACACCGTATCCATCGGATAATGCTGATAAAACAAATGCCAAACCCCGTTACTGTAAACCAATCCATTTGGATCGTTCATCCAGCCGAACAGCGGTGAAAAATGGAGTGTCGGACGGTATTGTTCTACGTAAGGAAAATTACTCATATCATTGCCTCTTCAATCATCCTGAATGGAAAATATCATGGCAAAAAGAAAATAGGTGGCTATAGGTGAAGAGAGATTCCTGAAGGAATTTGCTCCAAATCGAGTAATTTGTGGTGAAAATGTGATGTAACAATCAAAATTTGTTTCATTGTTACATAACATGGAGATACAAGCGGTCTGTTTTTACTCAAATTTTGCAATTTTTGAGTATTCGTTCGGAAAATCGGCGTAAAATAGTGAGAATTGTGCAAGCCTTCACGTTCAAAAGGTGTTTATATGAGCAACGAACAGAATATAGAGACAGTGGTGTTTGATTTAGGCGGTGTGTTGGTAGATTGGAATCCGCGCCACTTATACCGCAAAATTTTTACTGACGAAGCGGAAATGGAATATTTTCTAACCCATATCTGTACGCAGGAATGGAACGAACATCAAGATCGCGGTCGACCGTGGGCAGAAGGTATCGCTTTGCTTTGCGCACAACATCCCGATTATGAAACGCCAATTCGGGCGTATTACGAGCGTTGGCAGGAAATGCTCAACGGTGCGATTGAAGAAACCGTCAAAGTGCTGGAAGACTTACATCAACACGGTATCCGCCTATTGGCGTTGACTAATTGGTCTGGTGAAACCTTTCATTTTGCGGAGGAAAAATTTCCGTTCTTACACTTATTTGAAGGTATTTTGGTTTCCGGTAACGAAAATTTGATGAAGCCCGACCCTCGCATTTTCACCCTGCTAATCGAACGCTACAATCTTAATCCGCAACGCACCGTATTTGTAGACGACAGCCTGCGTAATGTTGAAGCCGCTATTAACATGGGCATTCACGGGCTGCACTTTACCGGTGCGCGTCAGTTGGAAAAGGATCTGGCGGCATTAGGTGTGCGGTGATCAAATCGGGGAAATATTGGGATTTCTTAGGTAATCGGTATTAACAAGCGGTCCGTTTTTTGCAAAAATGCTTGAGCCTGTAATTACTACAGGGTTTATAGTGTCCACCATCAATTCACAATCGTCGATAAGATTCATTTTGCGTCGAATAAGGAGATTTATGGAGATTCAAGAAGTGAAAGCCAAGCAGGTAAGCGAACAGGAGCATACTCATTCAGAACACTCCCATACGGAGCATAGCCATTCGCACATGCCGAAAAATAAAACAATTTTGGGTATTAGTCTTGCGATTATCAGCAGTTATATGGTGATAGAGTTTATTGGCGGATACTTGTTTAACAGCTTAACGTTAATGGCGGATGCGGGTCATATGGCAAATGACAGCTTATCGCTCCTTCTTGCATTAGTTGCATTGTTTCTCAGCAGTAAAGCACAAAAGCGATTTGCATTACTTAACGGCGCCTCGCTTGTGATTGTGGCGGGAATGATTGTAATTGAGGCTTTTGAACGTTGGCGGGAACCTTCGGAAATCGTCGCGGTGCCAATGATTATCGTGGCAACTATCGGCTTATTGGTGAATATATTAGTCGCGCGGATTATGCTTAAAAGTGATCAGGATAACCTCAATATCAAAGCAGCATATCTTCACGTGATGGCTGATTTATTCGGTTCCGTGGTAGCGATTATTGCCGGTTTCGGCGTGTTGTTATTCGACTGGCAATGGATAGATATCGTGGCAAGCGTGATGTTAAGTTTGTTGGTATTACGTAGCGGCTTATCCATCGTCAAGCAAGCGGTTGTGGCATTACGTAATAATAGTGATCAATTGAACTCGACAGTGCATAATCATTGAGCGGACGAACATCATAAAACGACCGTATAAACGGTCGTTTTTTAACTATCCACAGAGGTGTCGGAGGATATCCGTCTTATTCCGCCGCAACAGTAAAATGTTGATGTAAATGTGCTTTCTTCTCTGCATCATCGACAATCGCAATGGCTAAATCCGTAACGCTAATGCCCGCCGGAATATCACCGTTCATCAGTAAGTAGTTGTTACCTAAACGATATTTCCCTGTACGCTGTTCGCTATAACCTGCATCCGCACCCAATAATGCCGGAGGCGAAATAAACGACCAATTCACATCATTACGTGCTTTTAAGTCCGCTAATAAGTTACGTACTGCATTTGCTCCGTCAAAAATCTCCGACGGGAAATTCGGAGTGTCGATTAACTGTACGCCTTCCGCGACATATAAACTCCCTGCTCCGCCGACGACTAACAAATAAGGTACCTTCGCGGTTTTTGCCGCCTCGACGATATTGGCTAAACCGGTTTTGTTATCTTGAGCAAGGTTTGGATTTGTCCAGCCGGCATTAAATGCGCTGATAACCGCATCAAAGCCGGTTAATTGTTCGGCAAAATTTGTAGAATTTACGTCAAAAGAGACCGCTTGCACCTTGTCTGATTTAACGACTTTATCGATGTTACGTGCAAAAGCGGTGACTTGATGCCCGCGATTGGCTAATTCTGCGACCACGGCTTGACCAACATAACCTGTTGCACCGATTACTGCGATTTTTTGTGTTTGGTTGAGGGTTGTCATCATTTCATTCTCTGTTTGTTGAAGATGCGGAAAGTATAACTGGATTTTTAATGAAAAATTAGTGCACAATCAACTAAATCATTATTAGCTAAAAGGAAACAATCTCAAATTATGAATTCATCGGACTTTGGACAGCTGCTGATTTTCCATAGTATCGCGCAGGAAAATTCGATTAGCGGCGCGGCGAAAAAGCTTAATATTGCCGTGCCTTCCGTGAGTAAATCATTAAAAAATTTGGAGAAAAAGATCGGGGTACCGCTGTTTTTGCGTAGTACGCGTCGGATACAATTAACCGAAACCGGTTTGAAATTATGGCAAGAGACCCAATTGCCGATGGAACAGCTGAAACAGATTTGGCAAACGCTGGACGAACAGTATCACGAGCCGAACGGGACGGTGCGAATTACGCTGTCTCAAGTCCACTTTGATCTGATTTTCAAACCGGTTTATGCAGAATTTTGTCGCCGTTATCCTGAAATTGTGTTGGAGTTTTCCATTAACAATGCAAAGGTTGATCTGCTTGCGGAAAACTTTGATCTCGGTGTGCGTTTGGGACATAGTTTAAGTGAAAACGTCGTGGCGAAGCGGATTTATCCACCGATGCGGCAAGGCTTATATGTGTCGCAACAATATGCCGAACAGCATGGTATTCCGCACTCGATTAAGGAATTGGCACAACATCGGCTGATTAGTTTGCGTTTTATCAGTAGCGGTAAAATCGAGCCGCTATTTTTAAGGGTCAACGGCGAAAATCAGCTCATTCCTTTTGATAACACCTTGATTTTTAATGATACGTCAATGCTCATTGATGCCGTTTCACAAGGCATGGGGATTGGTAGAATCTTTGAGCCGCTCGTACCGAAACAAGGTTTCGTTCCTGTTTTAGCGCAACATTGGCTCACGTTTCCTGAAAGCTATATTTATTATCCGCCGATGCAACACAAGCCGAAAAAAGTACAGCTGCTGTTGGATTTTTTGGCGGAAAAACAGACGTTGTAAACACGATACAAGCGGTCGGTTTGAGCGAAAAATTTGCAAAATTCCCACCAAAACCGACCGCTTGATCGTAATTATCGACGAGATTTTTTCGATTAAGTTTTGAGTTTCACTGCGCAATTTTCCAATTGATTTGCCAGTATTAACTTCGCTTTTTGTAATTTATCGCCGAATTTTGCATTGAACGCATCAACCCATTTTTGGCGGTATTTTGCCGTTTTGCAGCTTTTGCCTGTCAGCATCGTTTTGGCTTCCAGTAATGCGTCTTGCGTTTCTTGCTGCGCCGTCAGCACTTTCGTTTTTAATGCATTTAACTGTACATTGACAGTTTCCTGCAGCCTGTGTTGGAACGTTTCACTGCGTTTTTCAATATCTTCACCGTCTTGTTCGATCATTTGCTCAAAGTCCGCCACTTCATGACGTAAATCGATCGGTTGATCGAGGCTGTCCAACAATGTTTGATGGTTGTTGAGTCGGTTGTCTATTGTCGCCTTCGCATTATTCAGTTGAGCGGAGAACAGCTGCGCTTCCGCTATTTTTTGAGTGAACTCCGCTTTCAGTTGTTGGGTCTTCAGCTGTGCCGTTTGCGTGAGTTCTTCCACTCGGGCTTCGATATTTTGCATGATTTGTTGTTTTTCCATCATTGTTTTCCTTCTTAGTTGTTTCATCAAAATGATTTTGTTGAATAACGAAAAGTGTCCTTTTCGTTGAAGGTATTACATCTTATAGATCTTAAGAAAAACTTAACCGAACCATAATAGTTGACTATTTGTGAGGTTGGATGAGCGCGCCCTTTATTAATGATAAATTTCACGTTAAGCTTGTTAAAAAGTGAACGAAAAGTGTTCATATAAATCTTTTATGTAACAAAAAACAGCATTCACTGTTAATATGATGTTATTTCAAGGGAATGAAAAATAAGGAAAACTAATGAAATTGCTAGATGATATGGCATTATTTGTTGAGGTCGTAAAAGCACAGAGTTTCACGCGTGCTTCTGCATTTTTGGACATACCGAAATCTACGTTATCGGTTCGTATCAGTAAGTTAGAAAAACTGCTTGGTTTACGTTTACTTAACCGAACTACGCGTAAAATCGATTTAACGGAAGCCGGCGCGCGTTATTACGAGCGTGCGGTTCGTATTGTGGATGAGGCAAAGCTTATTCATCAACAGTTAAACGATGTCTATCAAGAGCCTACGGGCTTGTTAAAAGTCACCTTACCGGCGGATTTGGCAAACCTGTTTGTAGCGCCTGTGCTACGTGAATTCTGCGATAAATATCCTAAAATTGAACTCGATTTAGATATCGCATGGCGCAGTACCGATCTCTACCATCACTCTTTCGATTTAGCCATTGACTTGGATAAACCTGCAAGCTCGGATTTATCCGTCTGCCCGTTGGCAAATATCCAAGGCGGAATTTATGCCTCAGACGATTATCTCCAACAATTCGGCTCGCCCAAAAATATCAACGAGTTGAAAAAACACCGCTGTTTACCGTGCCGGCAACATGAATGGCATTTAATTAACCAGGAGCAAGAGAAAATTATCCCTGTACATGGGCATTTAGGTTCCAACAGTTTAACGGTGACCCAACGTTTAGCCAGTGAAGGACTGGGCTTAGCATTATTACCGGATTTGGCGGCGAAACTGACCGGCAAAGAGATGTTGAAACGCATTCTGCCGGAATGGCAAAGTAAAGCGATTTCCGTTTATGCTATTACGCCGACCAAATTGCTCCCGGCAAAAATCCAAGTTTTTATCGCATTTTTGAAAGAAAAATTGGAACAGTTGGCGAATAAGCGGTAAGATTTTTGTACTTTTTTGCCAAAATTCTGAGAGTGCATTATGTCCGATTTTTATCTTCAACCGGCAGTTCAAGACGATTTAGCCGAAATCGTTGCCATCTACAACAGCACTGTTGCCAGCCGTCGGATTACCGCCGATTTAGCGCCGGTAACCGTGGAATCACGTCAGGCGTGGTTTGATGCGCATAAAGAGAACCGCCCGATTTATGTGTTGAAAAACAGCCAAAATGAAGTGATTGCTTGGGGAAGTTTCAGCGACTATTACAGTCGAGATGCTTATCGGATTTCAGCCGAAATCAGCGTTTATATCAAAAACGGTTATCGTGGAATGGGTATAGGAAATGTCCTCGTGAGTTATATGTTGGAAAAAGCGCCTTCTTTGGGAATTCAAAATGTCATCGCGCTGATTTTTGCCCATAACGAACCCAGCATCAAGTTGTTCGGAAAACTGGGCTTCCGCCATTGGGGAACCTTGCCTGAAGTCTGCGATTTAGGCGGTTATTTAGCGGATGTGGTGATTTTAGGTAAGAAACTGAGTGAAGCCTAAGCCAACAAGCGGTCGATTTCATCGGAAATTTTGCAAATTATCCGCTGAAACCGATCGCTTGTTTGAAAGCGAACGGGCGCTCGCCCCTACATTCTGACAAAACTTTAACGCATTAAGGTAAAGCGTAAAAATTCGACAAAGTGATCCGCCCAATGCATTTCATGATGGATTTCATTTGCCATAATTTTCAAGCGGATATGATCCAACGGATGCCCTGTACGTATGAGTGATTGATAGTAGCGCAAAGTACAGTCGATATAAGCTTGGTTCATATTGGAGATGAACATCGAATCAATATCGTCGCCTTCGTTGGTGCCGACTTGAATGAACACTTTACTGTCACGGTGGAGCGGGTGATGGTGCATAAAATGCAAAAAGTCACTTTCGTTAAACCACGAGGCTAATGAAAACACGCCCAAATGCCCGAACACTTCAGGGTAAGCTGCGCCCATATAAGCGGTGATAATGCCGCCCATCGAGCTGCCCGCAAGTAACGTATGTTCGCGCTGCGGCTTGGTGCGGTAGTGGTGGTCGATAAACGGTTTCACCGTTTCTACCACCCAGCGACCGTAATCCATGCCCTTTCCGCCGGCATTTTCCACATCCGGAGTTGAACCGGTATTCGTTTGCCACGGACCATATTCATCCAATCGTTGAATGCCTGCGTTGTCGATTCCGACGACGATCACTTTCGGCAATTCCTGATGATTTTTGATGGTTGGAATAATTTTCCACGAATGCCCTGAATAAGATTCTTTGCTGTAAAAGACGTTTTGTCCGTCATGCATATAAACAACAGGATAGTTCGCCCAAGTTTCGTGATAGTAATCTTTGGGTAATAACACGCGAATACGGCGATGATGATCAAAATAGGGTACGTAAAGGAAATGTTCTTCCATTCTCAAGTAATAATAATTGTGCATTGCGATTCCTTTGTATAAAAAGCGCGTAAGGATAGCATAAACAGGGCGAATTTTATTTCGTCAATTTGCAAATTTAGCTTAAAATCTTACCGCTTGTCATCGTAGGCGGTTTTTGTTCCTGCCATTGTTAGAGATAAATAAATGTTAAATAAAGTTTCAGACAGCCTGCTTGGTGCAAGCGGGTTGCAATTAGCCGATCTAAGTCGTGTGTTAGATCATTTCTCCGCTCGCCAAATCGATTATGCGGATCTCTATTTTCAATTTAGCCAAGACGAAAGTTGGTCGTTGGAAGACAGTATTATCAAAGAAGGCGGTTTTTATATTGATCGCGGTGTCGGTGTGCGTGCGGTATCGGGCGAAAAAACAGGGTTTGCCTATGCAGATCAGATTTCGCTGACTCAGCTTGAGCAGTGTGCCATGGCGGCTCGCAGTATTGTACAGGAAAACGGCCTACTGCCGATAAAGCCTTTTAAAGCAACCCGCGCGATCAAGCGTTATGCCTCCATTAATCCGCTCGACATGTTAAGCCGTGAGCAGAAAGTGGAATTGCTCCATTTGGTCGATAAAGTCGCGAGAGCGGAAGATCCGCGTGTAATTCAAGTGAATGCGAATTTGTCGGCGGTATATGAAGAGATGTTAGTTTCCGCCACGGACGGTACTCTGGCGGCAGATATTCGTCCGCTGGTACGGTTGTCAATATCCGTGTTGGTAGAACAGAACGGAAAGCGTGAACGAGGCAGTGCCGGTGCCGGCGGGCGTTTTGGCTTACAATGGTTCTTTGAGCCGAACCATACGGGCGATAGCCGTGCCGTTTATTTGGCAAAAGAAGCGGTTCGTCAAGCGATTGTAAATTTAGGCGCGATTGCCGCACCCGCCGGAGCAATGCCGATTGTATTGGGTGCAGGATGGCCGGGGATCTTACTGCATGAAGCGGTCGGACACGGTTTGGAAGGTGATTTTAATCGCAAAGAATCATCTCTTTTTACCGGACGAATCGGTGAGCTGGTGACGTCACCGCTTTGTACCATTATTGATGACGGTACGGTTGCCGATGTCCGCGGTTCTATTACTGTGGATGATGAAGGTGTGCCGTCGCAACGTAATATATTGATCGAAAAAGGGATTTTGAAAGGCTACATTCAAGATAAACTCAATGCTCGTTTAATGGGGGTTGCACCGACTGGGAACGGTCGCCGCGAATCTTATGCGCATTTGCCGATGCCGCGTATGACTAACACTTACTTAACGGAAGGCGAGCATGAATTTGATGAGATGATTGAATCGGTTAAATATGGTTTATACGCCCCGCATTTCAGTGGCGGTCAGGTTGATATTACCTCCGGTAAGTTTGTATTTTCTACCGCAGAAGCCTATTTAATCGAGAAAGGTAAAATCACCAAGCCGGTAACAGGAGCGACCTTGATTGGTAGCGGTATAGAAGCGATGCAACAAGTTTCAATGGTAGGCAAAAAAATGGAGCTGGATCCGGGCATCGGAACTTGTGGCAAAGAAGGGCAAAGTGTACCCGTCGGCGTCGGGCAACCAACAGTGAAATTGGATAAGATTACCGTTGGAGGACGAGGCTAGTTTCTATATATTCTCTGCTTTCACGTAAGCTAGCAGAGAATAACGAAATCACATAGAAATATTTAAGAAAAATAAAAACGGCAAGCCCGATTTTAGTAAATTTTTATCGGAATCTTACCGCTTGTAAATAATATTGAAACGTTAAAATTATTTTGAAAATAATTTGATTAGATGGTTATTTGCTTTCTGCGTCTTCTTCTGCTTCTGCTTCTGCTTTTTCATCATCTTTATCGCTAGATTTAGCATCATTTAATGCTTGTTTACAAGCTTCTGCTTGAGTATCAGCCGGTAGTGCGCTAAATTGCGGTTTTACTGTGTCGATAAGTTGTTTTTTAGCATCTGCGGTAAGATCGCTTGATGATTCAAGATATGCGAAGTAGTCAGTACAATTTTTATGTAAATCAGCGGCCATTGCAGAAGTTGCGAATAAAGAGGACACAGATACGGCTAATAATAATTTTTTCATTATTTGAATCTCCTAATAAATCAATGAATAAATAAACCTGCTTTTAAGCAGGCGAAATGAATTTAAATTAAAAAGATAAATAAAACAACTCATATAATGCAAAATAATTAAATGTAATGTAAGTAATTGTTATTGAGGAAATATTATGGCATGGGTACAAATTCGTTTAAATAGTACGGATAGACAAGCAGAATCAATCAGTGATTTTTTAGAAGAGATCGGAGCGGTATCGGTCACGTTTATGGACAGCCAAGACACCCCGATTTTTGAACCGCTTCCGGGTGAAACCCGTCTTTGGGGAAATACCGATGTGGTGGCGCTGTTCGATGCGGAAACGGACATGAAAATCATTGTGGAAGCACTCGTAACCAGTAAATTAGTGGCGGAAGATTTTGCACATAAAATCGAGCAGATTGAAGATAAAGATTGGGAACGGGAATGGATGGATAATTTCCATCCGATGCGATTCGGTAAACGTTTATGGATTTGCCCGAGTTGGCGCGAAGTGCCGGATCCTAACGCCGTAAACGTGATGTTAGATCCGGGTTTGGCATTCGGTACCGGTACGCATCCGACAACGGCACTCTGCCTCGAATGGCTGGACGGTTTAAATTTAGAAGGGAAAACTGTGATCGACTTCGGCTGCGGGTCGGGGATTTTGGCGATTGCCGCACTAAAATTGGGTGCCAAACAAGCTATCGGTATTGATATTGATCCACAGGCAATTTTAGCTAGCAAAAATAATGCGGAAGCGAATGGCGTGTCGGATCGTTTACAACTGTTTTTAGCAAAAGATCAACCAAAAGATTTGACTGCCGATATCGTTGTTGCAAATATTCTTGCCGGTCCGCTTAAAGAATTGGCTTCGCAAATTATTACACTGGTGAAGCCGCAAGGAGATCTGGGCTTATCGGGGATTCTTGCTACACAAGCCGCATCCGTATGTGAAGCCTACGAAAGCGCATTTCAGCTTGAACCGGTCAAGGAAAAAGAAGAATGGTGTCGTATCACCGGCGTGAAATACTAAGCGACAAGGGGGGAAACGACGGTTTCCCCTTTCTTTTTGAGATATTGATATCAGTACGGTTTATGTAATAGTTTTTTCACTAATTCTAACACCAACGGAAATTCCGTCATCCCTTCAATATCAAGAAAATGTCCGCCTTGCGGTAAACGAATATAGTCCGATTTTAAATGTTGCGCTAAAGCGTCACTATATTTATGTGGCACAACACTATCGTCCAATGAGGCTACAACATAAGATTTAAACGGCATTAACGGTGGTTGAACGGCATAAAGGTTAGAAAATGTACTTAACTCGGGAAGTGTTTCTAACGGCTGATAAAACCCCGAGACAAAAACGGCTCCCGCCGGTTTTTCAAAATTTTTGGCGAGAAAGTTAAGTGTTGCAATACAACCGAGGCTATGTGCAACAATCACTGTCTGCTCGTTAACAATCAGGTGTTTCTCTAAATGTTGCAGCCATTTTTCTACACTGGGATTGCCTGATTCCGGCATGGCTAAGCGCTGACAAACAATACCGATTTTTGCCAATTCGTTTTCTAACCACGGAAACCAATGTTTCTCCGGAGCCGCACCATAACCGTGAACAATATAAACTTGAGCCATAAAATCCCCTTTCTTTATCAAAATACAAGCGGTGAGATTTTGCCATAAATTTGCAAAAATCTAAAAAATTTATAGTCGACCAAGAATGATTCTTAATTGCTCAACTCATTGATATTAATCATATTTTGTTGTTTTATATTAATTGATCTATATAAATTTGATCTATTTCATTATTTTATAAGCAGGTAAATGATTAACTTTTAACAATTGTTTTATGTTAATCCGATGTGGGGGAAATATATGGATAAGCCAAGTTTTAATCCTACCGTCAATAGAAGAACTTTTTTAAAAGGTGCTTCTGTAGGTGCTGCGGCAATTGCCGCAGATCTTTCCTTGCCGTTTAATGCAATGGCAAGTCCTGCCCAAACTCATACCGTAGATGATGAAAAAATCGTATGGAGTGCTTGCACGGTTAACTGTGGTAGCCGCTGTCCGTTAAGAATGCATGTTAAAGATAACAAAATCACGTATGTTGAAACGGATAATACCGGTACAGATGTGTATAACTTAGATCATCAGGTACGTGCCTGTTTACGAGGTCGTTCCATGCGCCGTCGGGTTTATAATCCGGATCGATTGAAATATCCGATGAAACGCGTTGGTAAACGAGGTGAAGGTAAATTTAAACGTATTACTTGGGATGAAGCATTAACAGAAATAGCTGAATCGTTACAAAAGAATATTACAACATACGGTAACGAAAGCATTTATCTCAATTATGGTACAGGTACGCTTGGTGGCACAATGACACGTTCTTGGCCTCCTGGGGCAACATTAGTTGCTCGTCTAATGAATTGTATAGGTGGCTATCTCAATCACTATGGCGACTACAGTACTGCCCAAATTGCAGTCGGTTTGGATTATACCTATGGCGGAGGCTGGGCTCTGGGTAACGGTATGGCAGATATTGAGAACAGTAAATTAGTGGTGCTATTCGGTAATAATCCTGCAGAAACCCGTATGAGCGGCGGCGGTTTAACCTATTGTATCGAGCAAGCGAGAGAAAAATCGAATGCAAAACTGATTATTATTGATCCACGTTATACCGATACAGGTGTTGGTCGTGAAGACGAATGGATTCCAATTCGTCCGGGAACCGATGCCGCACTCTGTTCGGCACTTGCTTATGTGATGATTACAGAGAATTTAGTCGATCAACCATTTTTAGATAAATATTGTGTCGGCTATGATGAAAAAACGTTACCTGAAGGTGCACCAAGTAATGGTCATTATAAGGCGTATATTTTAGGCCAAGGAGATGATGGCATCGCTAAAACACCTGCTTGGGCAGCCAAAATTACTGGAATTCCGGAAGCTAGAATTATAAAACTGGCTCGTGAAATCGGAGGAACCAAACCGGCCTTTATTTCTCAAGGTTGGGGACCTCAACGTCGCAGTAACGGTGAATTGATTTCCCGTGCCATTGCAATGTTACCGATTTTAACCGGTAATGTAGGTATCCATGGTGGTAATACAGGCGCACGAGAAAGTGCTTACGGTATGCCGTTTGTACGTATGCCAACCCTTGAAAATCCAGTTAAAGCAAGTATTCCGATGTTCTTATGGACTGACGCTATTTTCCGTGCTCATGAAATGACCGCTAAAACAGACGGTATTCGAGGTGTGGAAAAACTCACTGCGCCGATTAAAGTGATTTGGAACTATGCCGGTAACTGTTTAATTAACCAACATGCCGATATTAATCGCACTCACGATATTCTACAAAATGAAGAGCAATGTGAACTGATTGTCACCATCGACAACCACATGACTTCAACAGCAAAATATAGCGATATTTTATTGCCAGACTGTACCGCTTCCGAACAAATGGATTTTGCCCTTGATGCATATATTGCCAATATGGACTATGTGATTTTTGCTGATCAGGTGATTGAGCCTTCATTTGAATGTCGCAACATTTATACGATGATGTCTGATTTGGCAGATAAATTAGGTGTAAAAGCCCAATTTACCGAAGGTCGCACACAGGAAGAGTGGTTACGTCATCTCTATGAACAATCTCGCCAAAATATCCCGGAATTACCGACATTTGAGGAATTCAGAAAACAAGGTATTTTCAAAAAATTAGACCCGGATGGCTTCTATGTCGCTTATAAAGATTTCCGTGAAGACCCAGAGAAAAATCCACTAAGCACTCCATCGGGCAAAATTGAAATTTACTCTTCACGTCTTGCAGATATTGCAAAAGAATGGACATTGCAAAAAGATGAAGTAATCCACCCGCTTCCAATTCACGTGGACAGCTTTGAGCACTTCGGCGATCCGTTAATGGAAAAATTCCCATTACAGCTCACCGGTTTCCACTACAAAGCACGTACTCACTCAACTTACGGTAATGTTGATGTCTTAAAAGCAGCAAATCCACAAGAAGTCTGGATCAACCCGATTGATGCCGATCCACGAGGTATTAAAAACGGTGACATGATTCGTATCTTTAATGAGCGCGGTGAAGTGCGTATTCATGCGAAAGTGACCCCACGTATTATACCGGGAGTCGTTGCGTTAGGAGAAGGCGCTTGGCATGCCCCTGATAATAACAAAGTAGATCACGCAGGTTGTATCAACGTTTTAACAACACAACGCCCATCACCTTTGGCAAAAGGCAACCCGCAACATTCTAATTTAGTTCAGATCGAGAGAATGTAAGGAGTGAATAATGAAACAATTTGGCTTTTATTTTGACTCAGACCGTTGCACTGGTTGTAAAACCTGTGAACTTGCCTGTAAAGATTACAAAGATCTCGGGACTGACGTGAATTTCCGCCGTATTTATGAATATACCGGTGGTACTTGGACTGCTCAAGCGGGCGGTTGCTGGGAACAAAATGTATTTAGTTACTATATGTCCATCTCTTGCAATCACTGTGATGATCCTGCGTGTGTTAAGGTTTGCCCGACAGGTGCAATGCATAAAAATGCCGATGGCTTTGTCGTGGTTGATGAAAAAACCTGTATCGGTTGCCGTTATTGTAGTATGGCGTGTCCTTACGATGCACCACAATATGATGCACAGAAAGGGCATATGACCAAATGCGACGGTTGTTATTCACGAGTGAAAGGAAACGATAAACCGATTTGTGTCGATGCTTGCCCGTTACGTGCCTTAGACTTCGCTCCGATTGACGAATTACGTCAAAAATATGGCAATCAAGCTTCTATCGCACCACTACCATCCGCAGATTTAACCCAACCGAATTTAGTGGTTAAACCAAACAAAAATGCGAAACCAAGTGGCGATACCAGCGGTTTCTTAGCTAATCCAAGAGAGGTGTAAGATGAACGGACTACACGAACTTCCACTGATTCTATTTACCGTGTTCGCACAAAGTGTTGTTGGTGCATTTCTACTTTTTACCTTCGTACTATGTCAGGCTGAAAGTGGCAAAAGCCGTCAATATGTGCATAAAGCAATGTTTGTGGTATTAGCGTTGCTCGGTATCGGTTTTATTGCTTCCATTATGCACTTAGGATCACCGCTAAGAGCCTTTAATTCACTTAATCGTGTTGGTAGCTCAATGCTAAGTAATGAAATTGCCAGTGGTGCATTGTTCTTTGCTCTAGCTGGTTGTTACTGGCTACTTGCCATTTTAAACAAAATGCCACAAGCCTTAGGCAAATTTTGGTTGGTGGTTACATCCCTTGTTGGCTTAGTCTTTATGTATATGATGGCAAATGTCTATCAAATCAGCACTGTACCAACGTGGTATACCTCTTTAACCTCCTGGGCATTTTATTTAACTGTTGTCGTTGGAGGAACAGTACTAGGTTATATCCTATTACAACCAAATACTTACAAAGAGTATTGCCTGAAGTGGGTACCTTACGTCTATCTTGTCGGAGTTATTTTGATTGCAGTTGTCATTACTTATCAAGGTAGCAGCTTGGTACTGATATCTTCATCAGTACAACAAGCTTCGGCTTTAGTTCCGGATTATGCCCCTTTAATGGCACTACGCTTATCGGCATTAGGTATTGCCGCAGTGATTCTGCTCCGTAGCCAAAAGATTGCATTATTAAGTATAGCGGTAATTTTTGTTATAGGAGCAGAACTCATCGGTCGTACTCTTTTCTATGGGCTACATATGACAGCAGGAATGACGGTTGCTGGATAAATTATTGTTAAAATAGGAGTATTATGCAGACTGAAGTACAACAGTGGATTTCCATCACAGGGCGTTTGCTTGGTACATTATTTTATTACGAACCGACAACTCCACAGGTAAAAGCTGTTTTAGCTTTGTTTAAACAACAGGATTGGTATGAGCAACTTGATGTAGTGATGTCTCCTATAGTAGCAACACGACTTACTGAGCAGAAAGATTTATCCGAGCAATATCAAACGTTGTTTATTGGACCAAATACATTGTTTGCCCCACCTTGGGGATCGGTTTATCTTGATCCGGAATCTGTTATTTTTGGGTGTTCTTATTTGGAATTAAGATCTTTCTTACGGAAACATCGTATTGAATTTTCGTTGGCTGAGAAACGTGAAGCCGAAGATCATTTCGGTTTGATGCTCATGTTGTCTGCATATCTTGCAGAAAATAAACCCGAGCTACTAAATGAGTATCTAAGCCAACATTTTTTGATTTGGTCTTCTCGTTATTTACAACTACTTTCGGAACAAACGGAACAGCCGTTTTACCAAGCACTGAGTGAACTCACACAACAAATTTTGCAAAAATGGCAAGAGTGGCTGTTATTAGAAATTCCCCGAGTCCAATTTTATCGTTAATGGTGTGATATATGGTAAAAAATGAGCAGTATTATCAAGCCTATTTATCAATGAACACTATTTCAAGAAGAGGATTGTTTCGCGGATTGTTAGGTGGCTCACATAAAAGTATCTCTGTAACGGATATTCGTCGAGTTGCCCGCCCTCCTTTTGCTTGTGCTGAACATCTTTTTGTGAGTATCTGCAATGGGTGCGGAAATTGTGTTAATGCTTGTCCATACGGATTAATCCAGTTACAACAAGGCCTTGCAACATTACAGATTGATTTTTCCGCTTGTAATTTTTGTGCTAAGTGTGCCGAAAGTTGCTCTATAAATGCACTCAATGATGCGTTTAAGGCGGATACTGAAATGCGACCTCAGTTTAACCAAAACTGCTTACAAAATAAGGGACAGTACTGTGATGTTTGCCAACAAAGTTGTTCGCAACAAGCCATTTCGCCGGAATTAGACATTGATAATGAAAAATGTAATGGTTGCGGAGCATGCAAGATTAGTTGTTTTGTTGATGGGATCGCACTTATTCTTTAATATACAACGATTTTTTATATAAAATTCGGTATAGCAGACTTAATCTTTCTACTATACCGAAAAGCGTTAAAATCAACCGCTGTTGCAGTGAAAATCCTGCTAAATGAAGACTTTTAACGCCTCAACCAATTGCTGATAACGCTGATATTTTTGTTGGTATGCGGCGAAATTTGTCGGATTCGGCTTAAAACATTGCATTCTACCGTTTAGGCTTTCTACCTTGGATGTATCCGCTCCGACACCTTGCATTGCCATTAATGCTGCACCTAGGCAGCCGGTTTCTTCCACCGCGGGGATTTCTAATTCCATCGCGGTTAAATCCGCCAGCATCTGCATCCATACCGCCGATTTTGCCGGTCCGCCGGTAATACGTAGTACTTTGGTGTGCGGAAAGCGTTGTAGCATACGGTTTAAATGGTGCATTAAGCTGAACAACACTCCTTCATAAATCGCCTGTAATAAGTGCATTTGAGTGTGGTGTGCCTGCATTCCGTAGAAACCTGCCTGCATTCCTAAACCGGCGTTAGAACCGTAGAGGAATGGAACAAACAATACCGAACTTGCGGCAGGCGGGAGCTGGGCAATGCCTTGATTGATATCGTCATAACTGAGATGACTCCACTGCTTAACGAACCATTCCAAATTACCGGCGGAAGTCGGGCTTGCCTCGTGTACGATATATTTCCCCGCTTCAGCATATTTTCCGTAAACGAACGGTAGTTTTTGGTTCGGGTCGAGATAATTTGTGATACCGCTGACGACAGACCAAGTACCAAGTACGGCGTTCAGCTTGGTTTCATCGTCTAAACCGGCACAGAGTGCTGTAGAAACTACATCGAACAACCCGCCGACAACAGGCGTTCCGGCGACCAAGCCACTCAACGCCTCTGCGTGTTCGGTAACATAGCCTGCGACTTGATTGGGTTGAATAACAAGCGGTAACTTTTCGAGGATTTCTTGCAAATCAAGTAATTCGGCAAGCGCAGGATCATATTTCCCTTGTGCCATATTGTAGAGGTTTGATTCGGAAATGTTGGTTTCTTCACAATGCAGTTGCCCGGTCAAACAGAAGCGTAAATAGTCGTGAGACATCAGCACTGCACCGATTTGGGCATAGCGTTCCGGTTCATTTTCTTTTATCCAACGTAAAATAGAAACCGGATGCCCTGTCCATAACGTTTGGCGGGTAATCGGGTAGAGTTTTTCCGGAATTCCTTGCGCTTGCCACCGTTTAACAATGTCAAGGGAACGTTGGTCGGAAGAGAGAATGGCTCTGCCTAACGGCTTGTTTTTTTTGTCGAGTAAAAATACGCCTTTGCCTTGAGCGGAAATACCGACCGCTTTTACAGCTGTCGGGTTTACGCCGCTTTTATTGAGAGTTTGTTTAATTACTGAAGCACAGACTTGCCAAAGTTGTGCCATATCCCGTTCAGCGTAACCGGCTTGTTCGCTGATTACCGACACATTTTCACGCACGACAGCGTTTATATTGCCTTTTTCATCAAATAGTGCGGCTTTGATAAAAGTACCGCCGCAATCAATGCCGAGGTAGTAATTCACGTTGTTTCCTTATTTGATAGTTAACCGATATAAACTGTTAGTGGCGGTAATAAACAGGGTTTTATTATCGTTACCAAAAGTACAGTTTGAGGTTTTTTTGCCTAGGACGAAGCGACCGAGTTGAGTGCCGTCAGCGAGCAGAATCATGATACCATTTCCGCAGCTACAGTAGATCACGCCTTGCGGATCAATACGAAAACCATCAGGAATGCCGGGGTTGATTGCCGCGACGGTTCGGCGGTTTTTCAGATATTTACCGTCCACATCAAACACAACTAAATGGTGTAAGCCGTCTTCATCAAATTCCACTACCGACATATCGGCAACGAACAGTTGTGATTCGTCGGGTGAAAAAGCAAGCCCGTTCGGACGCATGGTGTTAAATGTAGCGATGTTGATTTTTCCGCTTTTCGGGTCGAAGCGATAGACATAACAGCCGATGACTTCACTCGGTGCTTTGCTTCCTTCCGCATCGCTTAAAATGCCGTATGGCGGGTCGGTAAACCAAATTGTTCCGTCGGATTTCACCACTACATCGTTCGGTGAGTTGAGACGTTTTCCGTCGATTCGGTCGATCAACAGACGGCGGTTTCCTTGTGCATCAGTTAAGCTTATTCCGCGGCTGCCGTGTTCACACGTAATGAGATTACCGTTCGTATCAACACTGTTGCCGTTTGAAAAAAATGACGGCGCACGGTAAAAATGGGTTCCGTTTGCTTCCGTCCAGCGATACATGGTGTTACCTTTTACGTCGCTGAAAAAAAGCGCTTGTTGTTGAGCGACCCAAGCCGGTCCTTCCGCCCAAATAGCGTCGCCGAATAGTTCTTCTAAAGTAAATTGTGTTCCGACAAGTTGATGGAAACGTTCATCATAGATTTCGATTTTAATATTATCCATATAATAAGATCTCATCATTAAAAGAGTGTTTGCAACGAGTACAAGCGGTCCGTTTTTGCAAAAAATTAGCGAAAACAGACCGCTTGTTAAGGGGTTATTTTATGCCCCAGATTGCTTTATAAGCCTCTTTATAACCGTTTTGAGGGTCATAAAGATTGCTTTCACCTCCGTCAAAAGCGATATTTTCTTTGGTGACAAGGTGTGCCGGAGTCACATAGCCGGACGGTTTTTCGTTAGCAAAGGCGCGGTTTAATTCGTCCACTAACTGCCAGCCGTGTAAATTAAGCGGTTCAGGCACGGTGGCAAACTGTTTGTCTCCGTTGCGGATACGTTGGTAAGCGGTAACCGATCCGTCGCCCGCTGAGATGTTGTATGGACGATCTTTATTTGCCGAACGTAATGAAGGCGCCATAAAGTCGAAATACAAGTCGTTGATCGCTAACGCATATTGTAAGTTGTCACCATATTTTTGTAATAAGCTGAAGGTGAGATTCGGCATACGGCTTGAGGTGTCTGCAAGCGGAGTGTCGATAAATTCAAGGACTTCGCATTCTTTACATTTTTCGATGGTCTCTTTCATCACATTTGCTTTACGTAATGCGATTTCATAGAGTGAGTCGGTTAAGATCACCACTTTCGCTTTACCGTCGGATTCTGCAATCGCTAACATTGCGGAAAGTTTAGCGATTTCGTCTGAGTCGGAAGTCACGTTGTAGAAAATCTTGTATTTGTCGATTGGACCCGGTTCAGGTGTGGCGTGCCAAGCAAGCAAAGCAATGTTGTTTTGCACGGCTTTTTGTAACGGAATACGGGCAACGTTCGGATTCCAACCACCGATAACGATCGCATCCGGTTTACGAGCAATCGCTTGGTTTAGCGCAGCAAGTTGATTGTTGACCGTGCCGGCACCATCTAATACGTCCAATTTCCAACCGGTTACTTGTACCGCTTCCTTCATACCATCGATAACGCCCAATACACCACCGTTTTTCATATCAGACGCAATGAATATGACTGTTTTGTTCTGCTGCAGTTGCGGACCTGTTGTCGGACCGTCCCACTTATTGTGTTTTGCTGTTGCCGCAGCAACTTGTTGCTTTGCTTCAGCCACAAACGGATCGTTAGCAAACGCATTGGCAGACAGAGAAACTGCGACTAAAGTAGCGATTGCGGTTAAGGTGCGGCGAAAATAACGTTTCATAATGTGTTCCTCTTGAAAAGGTTAGTGGGTTGCTTTTTTCTGTACAGCTTTTTGATTTAACAGGCGTTTACGTTGAGCATAGCCTGCGATAGTGATTGAGAGTAAGAGTGTTGCACCATTAAATAAAGGTTCAACCCAGAACGCTCCACCAAATTGTTGAATACCTGAAATTCCGATAGCCAGAATAGCGATACCGACGACGGTTCCCCATACGTTAATGCGTCCCGGACGGATGGTTGTACTGCCTAAGAAGGCTCCGACTAAGGCTGGTAATAAGTAGTCCATTCCGACGCTTGCTTGACCAACGCCTTGTTGAGCGGAGATAAGCACGCCGGTGAAGGCTGTAATCACACTGGACACCACAAACGGCACGATAGTATATTTTTTGATGTTAATTCCGTTTAGGCGTGCAGCTGTCGGGTTGCCGCCTACGGCATACATACAGCGTCCAGTAGGTGTATGTTCGGTAATGAGCCACATGACAATCGCTACACCTAATACATAAAAAGCAGAGATCGGAATACCAAAGATTTCAGTGCTGTTCAGCGCGATAAAACCGTCAGGTAAATCACCGACGATTTGTCGACCGCCGGAGTGCCATAATGCCACCGCATATAACACAGTACCGGAACCTAAGGTTGCTACAAAGCTATCGATATCGGCTAATGCCACTAAAATTCCGTTCAATAAACCGTAAAGTGCGGCAATCACTAATACGATGAGGATCGCCATCTGCCACGAAAAGCCGTATTGTACCTGTAACGTAATGACAAGAATGTGCCAAAGTACAATACCGAAGCCTACATTTAAGTCGATTTTACCGACAATCATTGTCGTGGTCGCAGCTAATGCGAGCAGTGCGATTTTGGACTTGCTCTCCAAGATTGCATTAAGCGTCAGCATGGAGGCAAAGGAGTCTGTAGTGAGTGAAAATACAATCACCAATAACACACAAAGCCATAATAAGCCGTAGCGGGTCAACATCTGCGAAAACCACGCCATAAAACCATCGCGCGCAATGGAAACCGGTTGTTCCAAGGCAGTCGATTTAATATTTGTTTGAGCCATAAATTACTCCTGTGTTTGAATTTGCTCTGAGCGTAAGGCTAAATTTATTGTTTGGATTGACTGTCTGACGCAAGGGCTAATAAATTGGCGAATGACACCTCTTCATTGCGTAGTTCCCCTGCGATATCTCCGCGGTTAAATACTAAGGCTCGATTACATAGATGAGCGATTTCTTCAAAATCGGTGGAAATGACGATAATTGCCACACCTTCACCGAGGGCTTTGTTTAATAAGTCGTAAATTTCCGCTCTGGCACCGACATCCACCCCGGCGGTTGGATCTTCTAAAATCAGAATCGGGGTATTTAGGTGCATCCAACGCGCTACCACAATTTTTTGTTGGTTTCCGCCGGATAATGCGCTGACATCGATAAATAGATTTTTCGGTCGGATATCGAATAATTGAAACTTAAACCAGCTTTCTGCCCATTCGCTACGTTTGCTGTAATTTTTAAGTGGTGAGTGACCGCTTAGCACCGGATTGATAAACAAATTCTCACTGGTGGTCATCGTCATCACAAGGCTTTCACGCGTACGATCGCCGGCGACTAATGCAATGCCTTTGTGAATTGCTTCTTGCGGTGAATCGGCAAGATACGGTTTTTGTTCTAATTCAATCTGCCCGTTATCTAAGGTTCTCAAACCGAACAGTAATCTACCGATTTCTTCCTGCCCTGCACCGCGTAGACCTGCTAAAGCGAGCATTTCGCCTTTGTGTAAAGTAAAGGAAACCGGACCGGTATCACCGACGACAACATTGTCCAATTTGAGTATTTCATCGCTACCTTGCGGTAAGGCAACACGCTGCCTGCCACGACTCTCTTCACCGACAATCGCTTTGACCAATCCTTTAACGTCATACTCTTTGGTTGCTCCTTCCGCAACAGGGAATCCATCGCGCATAACCAAAATACGGTCTGAAATGGCAATAACTTCATCTAAACGGTGGGTGACATAAATCATTCCGACACCCTGATCACGCAAGCGGTTGAGTACGGTAAATAAATGTTCGACATCACTTGCCGGTAGTGAGGCGGTGGGTTCGTCCAGTACTAAAATTTCTGCATTGATAGCAATGGCGCGAGCAATCGCTAACAACGCTTTTTCAGTACGGCTTAAATCGAAAACCCGTGTTTCGGCGGAAAGTTGAATGCCGACAAAATCGAGGGCTTTTTGGGCTTGTTCATTGATTTTTTTCCAATCAATTAAACCGAAGCGGCGGGGAAATCCCATTACAAATGCCATGTTTTCGGCAATCGTCATCCATTCGATTAATCCAAGATCTTGGTGGATAAATGCAATCGGCTTTTTACTGCCCTTTTCTAATGAAATGGCGGATTGAATAGGTTGTTGGTGAAAAAAAATTTCGCCGGCATCTCGATTGTAAATACCTGCCAAAATTTTAATGAGTGTCGATTTACCGGCACCGTTTTCACCAAGCAGTGCCACAATTTCACCGGAGTAAATATCTAGGCTCACATCATTTACGGCGATATTTCCGCCAAAGCGTTTAATGATGTGCTGTAAACTTAAAATCGGCTGTTTGCTTTCCATTTCTCCTCCTTTTTGGGTGAGAATAGTAGAATCTGTTTATCTTTGTTTGGTTAACAAAAAATAAACAGATTCTAAATATAATTTAAGCGGTTAAATTTGCAAAAAAATGTGCGAATCTAACCGCTTGTAAATCACATTATTTCGATAATGCGTCAATTTTATCCACAAGTTCACTGCCGTTTTTATCGATAAATGATTTACGAACATCTTTTTCGATAATGGCTTTAAACGGTTGGTTATCCACTTTTTCTATCACTTGAACGCCTGCTTTTTGTAGTTTTTCCAAAATGTCTTTTTCGGTTTCTACGTTAAGCTGGCGTTGGTAAGCCCCTGCTTCTTTGGCAGATTCTAAAACCGCTTGTTGTAATTCCGGCGTTAAACTGTCGAATTTTGCTTTATTCATGACTACGATTAACGGGGTATAACCATGATTCGTTAAGCTAAGGTGTTTTTGTACTTCAAATAATTTCGCAGACCAGAAGATACCAATCGGATGCTCTTGTGCGTCTACCGCTCTGGTTTCAAGTGCGGTATAGAGTTCGGATAACGGCATTGGTACAGGGTTTGCGCCTAATAATGTGAACGCTTGGATATACATCGGGTTTTGGTTAGTACGTACTTTTAACCCTTTGATATCATTCGGACCGTTTACCGGATGTTTAGAGTTTGAGAATGCACGGAAACCGACTTCCCAGAATGCTAAACCTTTTAAGCCTTGCGCTTCTAAGTCTTTCAATAAACTTTGTCCGATTTCACCGTCTAGTACTGCATAAGCGTGTTCACGATCTTTGAAGATGAACGGAATATCAATGACGTTTAATTTCGGCTCCAAACCGGTAAAGTTTGGAGAACCGGACATTTCGAGATCGATAGTTCCACCACGCACAGCACTGATCATCGTTTGTGCGTTGCCAAGAGTGCTATCCGGGAACAGGCTTAATTTAATTTCGCCTTTGGTTTTATCTTTTAGTAAGTCATTAAATTTTTTTGCTGCAGCGTGTTGAGTATCACTGCGTGGAGCTTCATAACCGAAACGTAATGTTGTTTCCGCATTGGCATTACCGGTAAATACAGCCATACCTGCGACTAATACTGCTAAAGTTTTAAGGTTGAAAAGTTTCATAAGATCTCCTTTGATTAAGGTTGCATCCACGAAAGTGGGGCTAAAATCAGTTGAGGGAAGAAGACGAAGGCGAAGAGTAACGCCACCATCATTAACATATAAGGGAATACACCTTTGGCCGCTTGGTCGAACGGTAGTTTGGATATTCCGGTAATAACATTCAGAACATTACCGACCGGCGGAGTAATTAAGCCGATTGACGTATTAAGAATAAACAATACACCGAAATAAACCGGGTCGATACCCGCTTCTTCAACTAACGGCATTAATACTGGGGTAAGAATTAATACCGTTGGGGTTAAGTCCATGACCATACCGATGATAAAGACAGCGATCATAATGACAATTAATAACATGGTCGGCGAATCGATTAACGGCTCAAGCAGTTCAGTCATCATTTGCGGTAATTCGGCAACGGTAATTAACCAACCGGTTACGTTTGCAGCCGCAACTAAAAACATCACTACAGCAGTCGTTTTACCTGCGGCCAAAATCACGTTGTAAAGCTGTTTGAGTTTTAGCTCACGATAAATAAACAGCGAAACAAATAACGCATAAAATGCCGCTACCGCACCGGCCTCAGTAGGTGTAAAAATACCAGTACGGAAACCACCAATAATGATCACCGGCAACATTAAAGCCCAGATACTGTTTTTAAATGAAATACAGAGTTCTTCTTTAGTTGCTTTGGAGAATGTGATCAAATCCAAACGTTTGGCTTGCCACCACCAGAGTACCGCTAAACAAATCCCCATCATAATACCGGGAAAAATACCGGCTAAGAAAAGCTTGGTAATCGAAACACCGCTCGCTACACCAAAAATAATAAACGGAATAGACGGTGGAATAATCGGTGCAATAATTCCGGCAGTGCCGATCAACCCCGCAGATTTATCTACCGGATATCCGGTGGTTTTCATCATCGGTAGCAGCATCGCTGCAACGGCGGCGGTATCTGCGACAGCAGAGCCGGACAGGCTTGCCATAATCATGGCGGCAATAATGGCAACAAAACCTAAACCGCCGCGTTTATGTCCGACTAACTTCATCGGTAAATCGATAATACGTTTAGACAACCCACCTTCATTCATAATTTCACCGGCGAGGATAAAGAACGGAATCGCCATTAATGAGAAACTGTCCGCACCACTGACGATTTGTTGTGCAAGAATCTGTGCATCAAACAGATCAAGATGCAGCATTAGCGCTATGCCGCACAACAGTAGAGAAAATGCAACCGGAATGCCTAGAATAATTGAACCAAGCAGAGCGGAAAGGAAGATTATCACTGTCATTTGCTTTCTCCTTTCGCAATAATACCAATGGTAGAAACCATGCGTACTACAATAAGCCCTGCAATCGCTATGCCGGCAACAACACTGGCAAGGAAAGTAATGCCCGTCGGAATTTCGGAAATCGGTGCAAGGTTATTGATATTGAGTTGAAACTGAATCCAGCCACCTTTGACGATTAAATAACAGCAGAATAGCATGAGAGAGTCAGTCACTATTTGTAATATATTGCGTTTGCTCGGAGACAAGCGGGATGTGAACATTGATACACTGACGTGCTGATTATCGCCAAAGGCTAAGATCGCACCTAGAAAGGTGAGCCAAACAAATAGATACCGAGAAACCTCTTCAGTCACATTAATGCTGCTATGGAATCCATAACGTAGCACTACGTTTAAAAACACAAGGCAAGACATTGTGGCCAAGATAACAACGACCAAAGCCTCTAATGTCTTACTTGCAAATTTTGCTAAAGATTTCATTTTTCCTCCAATTCACTTATCGCTATTTTCACTACAACTTTACGAATCGGGCTAGATCTACTGCCGTCCTGACAAGCCGGACGGTGAATATCTTCAGGGAAGAACACGGCAAAATTACCCGGTCTGAAAATGAGCTCGACTTCATTTTGCATCATGGCATAGTGTTGAATATCACGCTCAGGATCGTACTCTTTGGCAATCGGGTTCTGCCCCAAATCAGGTTCAACGCCCATACGTTCCAAACCGGAATGAAGGTACTGCACATCTAAGTAACGGCGGTGTACTTCAGGTAAAATGTCTGATTTCGGCTTAGTTTCAAGGTCTAATACTTGCACATAAATCAGATCGCCTTTTAATGGATAACGCCCGGTTTGCAATGTATCGAAATCAGTATTTTTTAAATAATCCAAAGCAAATTGAATAGCTTTTGGATATTCATTTGGATTGAAATTATTGATATGTCCGAAAAACATATAGCACCTCATCAAGTTTTCCCTCTTTAAACTAAGAGGGAAGTAGATTGGTTATAATGACTTCAATTTTGTCCAAACCGTGTCATCGACCGGAATACCGTTTGCTTTGTTATCAGCAAGAATTGTAGTAAATTCATGCCCCGGCAAACGCACTGCAACATTCGGATCCGAACGTTCGGCAGTTCTTACGTAGTCCATAATACGATTGAGTTTTTCATCTTTCGTTTTACCATCAATTAAGCGATCGACTTCAATGGCGATAAAAATTTGTGACACACAATATTCATCGTCTTTATCTTCGGTAACGGCTGCAGTCGATAAACCATTAGAAAGTAGAGTGGCAATCATATCTAATACGATAGATAAGCCGGAGCCTTTCCAAAATCCTGCCGGCAATAGGCGGCGATTGCGCTCGACTGTTCCCGGATCGCGAGTAAGATTACCGTCATCGTCAAAACCGGCATCCACAAAAGTTTGTTTACCCGCCAAACGATGAACTTCCAACATGCCATAGGAATACATTGAGCAAGACATATCAACCATAGTGATCGGGTTACTCGGCACGGCAATAATCAATGGATTAGTGCCGATACGGCACTCTTTTGCCCCCCAAGGCGGCATTACGGCTAACGCATTGGTCCAACAGATACCGATATAACCTTTTTCAGCAGCTTGCCAACCGTAACCACCACCGCGCATCCAGTGGTTTGCATTTTTAAGTGCGACGACACCGATACCGAATTGATCAGCAATTTCCATTGCTCGATCCATCATTTTTTTTGCGGTTAAATTACCGATAGCTTGGTGTGCATCCCATTGCTCGATTGCACCTAATGAAAGCACTTTGGTTGGTTCCGCTTCCGGCACAATATCGCCCTTTTCTAATTGTTGAATAAAACGAGGGAAACGGTTTACACCATGTGAGTAAACTCCTGCTTGAGTCGTATCGGCAAACATTGTTGCACACTCTTCGGCAATATCTTCACGAACATTACGGGAAAGTAGCACTCGTTTAAATTCGGCTTTTAATTCATCATAAGAAACTTTCATCGGATACCTCTTAGTTTTGCGTTTCAAATAGTAAAATGATATTTCACAAAATTACGCCTAAGCGCAATTAATGTCAACAAAAGGCAAAAAATAAAAACACTTTAAAATCAAAATGTTATTTGTAAATTGTTAGATTTGTGAACAAGATCTCATTTTGTTGGAATAATATTTCATAATATGAAATTAGAAATATGGTACGGAACTCGCTATACTGTTGAGACTAAAAAGTAATAGAGCAGGGAGAATCGCAATGGCGGAAGAAAAAAGCAGCGGCAATCAAAGTTTAATCAGAGGGCTGCGCTTGCTGGATGTATTAAGTAACTTCCCAAATGGTTGTCCATTGGCAAAGTTAACGGAAATTACCGGGTTGAATAAAAGTACCGTACATCGTTTACTACAAGGGTTGCACAGCGAAGGTTTCGTTCAAGGAGCAACCACCTCGGGAAGCTACCGCTTAACGACAAAATGCCTTAGCTTAGGGCAGAAAACGCTTGCTTCAATGAACATCATTAACATTGCTGCGCCACATTTAGAACGTTTAAATCTTACTTTGGGCGAAACGGTGAACTTTTCCAGACGCGAAAACGATCACGCCATTATGATTTATAAGCTTGAACCGACCACGGGAATGATGAGAACCCGCGCTTATATCGGTCAACACCTCCACCTCTATTGCTCGGCAATGGGGAAAATTTTTCTGGCTTATGAGCAAAACCTCTCTTATTTAGCGGAATATTGGCAATCTCATCAAGCAGTGATTCAACCGCTGACGTGCAATACCGTCACACAAATCGGTTTAATGGAAACGGAATTGGCGGAAATTCGTCGTGATCAATTTGCGATGGATAGAGAAGAAAATGAATTGGGTGTAATGTGTATTGCCTGTCCAGTGTTCGATCATCACGGTAGAGTGAAATATGCGATCTCAGTTTCCGCATCGACTCACAAATTGGCACAAATCGGAAAACAAACCATTTTGACCGAAATCCGCTCTGCTGCAGACGCTATCTCACGTGAATTAGGCTGGGAAGCCGTGTAACAACAAGCGGTCACTTTTTGCAAAAAATTTGCAGAAAGTGACCGCTTGATCATTGAGGATAGTGGCGGTTATGCCCAATATTTGTTGATTTCTGCGCGGATGGCTTCAGCGGTCGCTTTACCTTTTTCGCCGACTAATGCGCGACCTGCGATAAAGGCTTTGGCATTTTGGATTTCTTTGAATAAATGAATATCTTCAGGTACGATACCGCCGGTAATCGAGAGTTCGATACCTAATGCAGAAAGTTGTTTCATTAACTCTACATCTTCACTTGTCCATCCTTTGCCGGCTAATTCGGCATCGCGTGAGCGGTGGTAAATCGCTTGTTTAACGCCTAAATCTACCCATTCTTTAGCGTCTTTTTCAACAGACCAGTTACCGTAGATTTCAATTTGAATCTCTTTTTTCACTTTTAATTCCGGGTGAGCGGCGTTAAAGTCATCCGCTACTTTTTTGCACGCAGCTTTGGTGGCAGGGTGAGCCGCGGCGGAAACGGTTAACCAGTCTGCCCCTGCTTCAAATGCCATTTTGGCTAAGATTGCGCCACCGTCAGTAGTTTTTAAATCACATACAATAATATGATTTGGGTGTAAGGCTCGTAGCGTTGAGACGGCTTTCATGCCTTCTGCGAAAGCAAGAATCGTACCGCATTCGATAATTTCTACGAGGTTTTCTGCTTGTTTTGCGTCAGAAACGGCTTTTTCAAGACTTAAAGAGTCGAGTGCAATTTGGAGTAATGGTTTTGACATAAATATATTCCTTTTGAAAATGAAAAATAGAGTAAAACAAGCGGTGAGATTTGGATAAAATTTTGCAAAAACAACCGCTTGAAAATTTTCCCTCTTTTTTGAAAAAGAGGGACACACAATTTAACCATTCAACGCCGCGTCAATCACGGCATAAACATCTTCTGCCGTTTTGCAATTGCGGATTTTGTCTAAATTTACGCCGGTATCGCTGTCCGGATCATCTAGCACTTGAGTGATTTCCATCAAGCCTTGCATATGTTGATCAGAATCGCTACCGGCAAGGGCGACTAATACGTCAACCGGTTCATCTTCACCATCAAAAATCACCGGTTTTTCTAGGGTAACTAGAGCAAATGCCGTGCGTTTTACACCGTCTTCCGGACGAGCATGCGGCATAGCCAAACCCGGTGCGAGAATGATGTAAGGTCCCATATCGTTGATACACTTGATAATCGTATCATAATAGCGTGGTTCTACCGCTCCGGATTCAATCAATGGATCGATTGCAATTTTGATGGCTGCTTGCCAGTTATCTGCAGATTGGTTTAAGCGAATAGATTTATTGTCGATTAAGGATTGTTTGAACATAAATTTCCTCTCATATCTAGTACGAGTATATGTAGCTCGTCAGTGAAAATGGCGCGAGTAAATGCTCGCGCCAGCATTAAAGAAACTATTTTGCGTTATGTTTGTTGATTAAGTCCACTAATTCATCGCCGAATGAGTTAGGGTTTAACATATTTTTTACGCCAAGGAATGCTTTGCCTTCAGGAACTTGGATTTCACCGGCCAAATGTTGTGATGAAACGATGATATCGACTTCATTCAACTTACCTTTGTAATCGGTAACTGCACAAGAATCCATAATATTTGGAATTCCGCGCTTGTCTAAGTAACCTTTAATTTTCATTTTCATCATCATTGATGAGCCTTGACCAGAACCACACACCGCTAAGATGCGTACTGGTTTAGCGCCGCTTTGAGCAACCGTTGCTTCTGCTTTTTCTTCTACTTTTGTTTCTTCATTGGTTTCAACTTCATCCAAACCGTAGCCGTCTAATTGTTCAAGAGTTAAACCTTTTGCCGCCGCTTCCGCTTCTTCGGCACGTAAGATACGGGAGGCAAAGAACATATAGACCATCGCTAGCGCAACAATGATGAAGAAGAAGCCCGGTACACTGATAATACCTTGTAAGATTGGCGGGAAGAATAACGCCCAGTCCGCCATACCCATCCAACCGTTGAAGGTGGTACCTTGGCTTGCGAGCATTTGAATTACCCAAGCGGAACCTAATACTTCGATGATACCCATCACGAAACAGATCTTCATCACCGCTTTCCAGCCACCGAATTGGTTGGCGAATACGCCGATAGTGGCGTTAGAGAAGAACATTGGGATAAAGCCCGGGATGATTAAAATCGGAGAGTTAAAACCTAATAAGATACCGACCGCAACGAACTGACCGATAGCACCCCACATAAAACCGAATACCATGGCGTTCGGTGAAAAGGCATAGATTGCCGCACAGTCGATGGCAAGTACGGAGTTCGGAATTAAGCGTTCGGAAATCCCTTTGAAGGCTTCTGAAAGTTCAGCGACGAACATACGTACGCCGGTGACGATAATTTGAATCGCAACGGCAAATTTCAAGCCCATTTCAAGGATATACATAATCCAGTGGGTTTTGCCCGCCATTTGTTGCAAATTATCCAAACCAAAGGAAAGTAAGATGATCCCGAAGAAGATGGTCATCACTAACGCGGTGGCAGAGATACTGTCGTGGAAAATGTGTAACCATTTCGGTAAGTTCATGTGATCGACCGAATCGTTTTTATCCCCGAGTTTCGGTGCAAGTTTTACTGCAATCCAAGACGCGATTTGTTGTTGGTGACCGATGGAGAAACCTGCACCGCCCGTTACCGCTTGGGTCGGCTTATACATAATGTTAGAAGAAATACCCCAGTAGAGCGCCATTAACACGGAAGTGTAGATAATGGTTTCCCACATGGATGCGCCGATGATCATATAGAACACCGCTACAAGACCGGCTTGTTGGAACATAATGTGTCCCGTCAGCATAATGGTACGGATACCGGTTAGTTTTCTAAATACTACAAGTAAAATATTTAAGAAGAGAGCACCAATTACCGCATACCCTACCCACGCATAGTTATCTGCCATAGTTTGAATGGTCGCTTGCATACTGGTGTAGGGGTCAATCACCGCACCGGTTAGGTTGTGGTATTTTGCTAAGCCGTCGATAACCGGTTTGAAGTTAGTAACTAAGAATCCGGAACCTGCTTGTACGATCATGAAACCAACAATAGTTTTGATTGTACCTTTAACAACCGTAGTAGTATCTTTTTTCAAAAGAATATAGCCGAAACAGGCTACGATACCGAGTAAGAACGGGGCTTTATTCAGCACCTGATCTTTCAGAAAGACTAAAATATCGGTTAGCATTTCCATAAGAGTACCTCTTATTTGTTTGTGTGATTTTGAATAGAAACAGAAACTCAAGCTAAATTGCAGTTGAGGATGTTATTCCGCATAGGTAGGAATTTATCAGATAAAATGATAACAGGTAACAAAGATTATAAAAGATTATTTTTGATAATTTGTGAGCAACATCACAAAATTTAATGAGCAATTATTGATTTTAGTTTCTTGGTTTTTTGTTGAGGAAAAAGAGAGGTCGTTGTAGACGATGAGAAAACTCATTAAAAAATCGAGGTTTTATCGCTTTTTAGAGAAAAAAAGAGAAGTTGATCACAAAAAATGAAAAAAAAACTTTCATAAATGCGCGTGATTATATATGATTATTTGTGATTATTTTCTTCCTTCATTACTCAAATCAGGAGTCAACAATGAGCAAAATTCAAGAAATTACCCGTGAAAGTTGGATTCTTTCAACATTCCCAGAGTGGGGAACATGGTTAAATGAAGAAATCGAAAATGAAGTGGTGCCGGAAGGCAACTTCGCCATGTGGTGGTTAGGCTGTGTAGGCGTATGGATTAAAACTCCGGCAGGTGCAAACATCTGCATGGACTTATGGTGCGGTCGCGGTAAAAGCACGAAGAAAGTCAAAGATATGGTGCGCGGCCACCAAATGGCAAATATGGCAGGTGTACGTAAATTACAACCTAACTTACGCGCGCAACCGATGGTATTAGATCCGTTTGCAATCAATGAAGTGGACTTCATCCTTGCTTCGCACTACCACAGTGACCATATTGATGTGAATGTGGCGGCGGCAATTGTCAACAATCCGAAATTAGATCATGTGAAATTCGTCGGTCCGTGGCACTGTGCCGAACTTTGGAAAAAATGGGGCGTTCCGGAAGAGCGTATTATCATTGTCAAACCGGGCGATGTGGTCAAATTAAAAGACGTTGAAATTCACGCATTAGATTCGTTCGACCGGACCTGTTTAGTGACATTACCGGTCGAAGGTGCGGAAGCGCAAGGCGGAGAATTAGCCGGACTTTGCCCATCCGATGAAGAAATGGGTCGCAAAGCGGTAAACTACGTGTTCAAAACCCCGGGCGGTAACATCTATCACGGTGCAGACTCTCACTTCTCTATTCAATTTGCCAAACACGGTAAACAATTTGACATCGATGTGGCATTAAACAACTACGGTGAAAATCCGGTCGGTATTGCAGATAAAATGACTTCAATCGATCTGCTTCGTATGGCAGAATGTTTACGTGCAAAAGTGATTATTCCGGTTCATCATGATATCTGGACAAACTTTATGGCAAGCACACAAGAAATTATTGAATTATGGCGTATGCGCAAAGATCGTTTACAATATAAATTCCATCCGTTCATTTGGGAAGTGGGTGGCAAATATGTTTATCCGCAAGATAAAGATCTGATTGAGTATCACCATCCGCGCGGATTTGACGATTGCTTTGAGCAAGAACCAAATATCCAATTTAAATCAATGCTTTAATTGACAGTCGGCCACGCTGATTCAGCGTGGCTTCTGTTGTTTCTTTCCCCTCTTACTTAACGATAATCAAAAAGGAGGGATAGAGTTCATTATTGATTTAAATTTATGTTTAAAAATAAGGAAAATAGTAATGAACGAACATTATCGACATAGGCAATTATTGAATGTGTTGGATGACAAAAAAGTATTATCAACGCAAGAAATTATTGATTTGTTAGATATCTCTCCGGCGACGGCTCGTCGCGATATCAGTAAGCTGCACCAACAAGGTCGACTCAAAAAAGTGCGCAACGGCGCAGAAGCGATCAGTGTAGATTTTACCGCAAATAAAAAAGATCAAATTAATAACGTGGATGAAAAGCAGCGGATTGCCCGAGCTGCCGGAAAATTATGTCAAGACGGAGAAAGCGTCGTGCTGACTTGTGGTTCAACCATGTTGATGCTTGGTAATAGCCTTTGCGGACGTAATTTGCAAATTATCACCAATTTCCTACCACTTGCAAATTACCTGATTGAACATGGTCACGATGATGTGGTGATTATGGGCGGGCAATATAATAAGAATAAGCAAATAACATTGTCGTTAGCCACTCAGAATGAACCGGCTTATGCCGCCAATATTATGTTTACCAGCGGCAGAGGGTTTACTGAAGAAGGATTATATAAAACCGATATGATTATTGCTCATTCAGAGAAACAGATGTCGGCAAAAGCAGGGAAATATGTCGCATTGCTCGATAGCAGTAAGCTCGGGCAACGTGTCGGTATGTTGTTCACCGAATTAAAAGAGATTGATATATTAATCACCGGTAAAGAAGCGGATCCTGAAATTATTCGACAGCTACGCCAAAAAGGGCTAACCGTTATCTTAGCCTGATAATGTACCGGTTACCTTCCGATAAGCGGATTTAACTAACATAGGAGCAACCCGTGAGAAAACATAAATTAGGTATCTATGAAAAAGCCTTGCCCAAAAATATCAGCTGGCAAGACAGACTTTCGATTGTAAAAAGCTGTGGTTTTGACTTTGTCGAAATTTCTGTGGACGAAACCGATGAGCGTTTAGCACGTCTTGATTGGACGAAAGAAGAGCGTATCGAACTGGTCAAAGCGATTATCAACACCGGCGTAACGATTCCATCAATGTGCTTATCAGGACATCGCCGCTTCCCGTTTGGTAGCCGTGATGAAGCTACTCGCCAAAAAGCCTACGAAATTATGGAAAAGGCAATTCAATTAGCGGTCGATCTCGGTATTCGCACCATTCAACTTGCCGGCTATGATGTCTATTACGAAGAGCAAGACGAAGGCACAATCCAACGTTTCCAAGAAGGGCTAGAGTGGGCGGTTGAATTAGCGGCAAGCAATCAAGTGACGATTGCGGTTGAAATTATGGATACCAAATTTATGAGTTCGATTTCTCGTTGGAAAAAATGGGACGAGATCATCAAATCGCCGTGGTTTACCGTTTACCCGGATTTAGGCAATCTCTCTGCGTGGAACGACAATGTTGCGGAAGAGCTTAAACTCGGTATCGACAAAATCTCGGCTATTCACTTAAAAGATACCTACAAAGTCACTGAAACCTGCAAAGGTCAATTCCGTGATGTACCGTTTGGCGATGGTTGTGTGGATTTTGTAAGTTGCTTCAAAACCCTTGCAGAATTGAACTATCGTGGTGCGTTTTTAATTGAAATGTGGACAGAAAAAGCGGAAGAGCCAATTGCTGAGATCATCAATGCTCGCCGTTGGATTGAACAAAAAATGAAAGAAGGGGGATTTGCACTATGAACCAAATCGAATTAACGCCGGCATTACAAGCATTAAGAGAACGTGTTTTAAAGGCTAACTTAGATTTACCAAAGTATAAATTAGTCACTTTTACTTGGGGTAACGTGAGTGAAATCGACCGTGAAACGGGGTTAGTCGCCATCAAGCCATCAGGCGTGGAATATGATGCGATGACCGTTGAAGATATTGTGATTGTTGATCTACAAGGCAATCGTGTGTATGGTAGCAAAAAACCTTCTTCAGATACCGCGACTCACTTAGAGCTTTATCGCCAATTCCCTGAAATTGGAGGGATTGTGCATACACATTCTCGCCATGCAACCGCTTGGGCGCAAGCAGGGGAAGATATTTTGGCGCTTGGTACCACACAAGGCGATTACTTCTACGGCTCCGTGCCTTGTACACGCCGCATGACCCCTGAAGAAATTGCAGGCGAATATGAACTCGAAACCGGCAAAGTGATTGTTGAAACATTCCGTAAACGTGGCATTGAACCTTCTATGGTACCGGGTGTACTGGTTCACTCCCACGGGCCTTTCACTTGGGGGAAAGACGGACACGATGCGGTGCATAATTCTGTGGTATTAGAAGAAGTGGCGTATATGAATTTTGTCAGCCATCAAATCCGCCCGAATATCGGATCAATGCAACAAGAGTTGCTCGATAAGCATTACTTACGCAAACACGGTAAGAATGCGTATTACGGGCAGTAAAAAAACAGAACAGGGAGCAAAAGCTCCCTGTTTTTTATAGATACAAGCGGTCAGTAAGCTACCAATAACGACAATACTTAGACCGAAAGTGAAAAAATACCTGTTTTAAAGAAATTAAGAAACGGAAACGTTATTTGCAACGTGTTTGAGCATTTCAATAAAGGCTTTAGCGGCTCTGGATAAATAACGCCCCTTGCGATAAACAACAACGACGGTTCGGCTAGGATGATTGTCAATTTGGCAATAACAAGGCTCTTTTTCGAAATGTTCTGCCATCACCAATGTTTCAGGCAGTAGCGTTGCACCTATTCCAGCTCCGGATAAAGCCTGTGCGGTAGTCATACTGCCTGTCTGAAATACCACATTAGGGCTAAAACCCGCCTGTTCACAGCATTTGTTCAATAGTTGATGTAATTTGTGATTTTTATTCATTTGAATAAATGGGGTGTCTTTTAAGATATCCAGAGAAATTTGCGGAGTATAGGAGTGATCTCCCGCTTTCAGCCGTAGCTGCTTGGCAACAAAATGATCCGGAGGTAACGCAAGCAGAATTTTTTCTTCAAAGAGGAACTCATAGTCGAATAGTTGTTCGTTTACCGGCAATAAAGACAAAGAAATATCGGTTTCTCCTGCCAATGCGAGATCCTCCAGATTCTGCGTATTATCTTCCTTTAAACTCACTTCAATATTAGGATATTGCTGATAAAAAACAGGCAACATTCTTGCCAGTAAATAAGCGCTACGAAAAGGCGAACTCCCCACAATGACTTTACCTTGTTTGGTATTAAGGACATCGTCTACTTGTTGTTCAAATTGATATTGTAAATCCATAATTGCCTTTGCATTTTCAACATACAACCGCCCGATATAAGTCAGTTTTAAAGGCGAGACGGAGCGGTCGAATAATGGGGCGCCGACCTGCTCTTCTACCTTTTGAATAAATTGGCTCAAAGAAGGTTGAGAAATAAATAATTTCTTAGCTGCGACGGAAAAATTTCTCTCTTCCGCCACTTTCAAGACATATTTGAACTGTCGAAACTCCATATAGGTATTTACTTATAACTATTATATAAAAAATCGTATTGGACTTATTCTAGATAAAATAACTACTATAGTCCATAAGAAAAGTAAGCCTTTTCTTCTGAAATTTCTTATTGAGTTGGAGTGTGGGGTATGAACAGTAAACGCATACGTGGAATTGCTGTAATTGCCGTAATGTTGGGAATTTGGTTCAGTCCGGTTCCACATGGCTTAAGCGAGCAGGCTTGGCATTTATTCGCTATTTTTAGTGCAACGATTCTCGGCTTTATTTTACAACCGTTACCGCTAGGCGCCATTGCCTTAATCAGTATTACATTTGCTTCATTAAGCAACGTCATTAAACCAAGCGAAGCTCTAGCTGGCTTCAGTAATGCAATTATTTGGCTGATTGTATCAGCATTTTTGTTTGCCAAAGGTTTTATAAAAACAGGATTGGGACGACGAATTTCATTTAAATTAATCGAATGGTTCGGCAGCAGTGCGCTAAAACTGGGTTATACCTTAGTTATCAGCGATTTTATTATCAGCCCAGCAACACCTTCCAATACTGCCCGTAGCGGAGGGATTATGTATCCGATTGTACGTAGCCTTGCCTCAGCCTTCGGTTCGGAACCGAAACAATCTCCGCGCAAAATCGGTTCCTATATCCTTGCCACGTCCTTTCAAGCTGATGCACCTATCGCCGCCATGTTTGTTACTGCTTGCGCACCGAATTTATTAATTGTTGCATTCGCACAAGATGTAGCTCATATCACAATAAGCTGGGGAACATGGGCCTTAGCCGCGATTGTTCCGGGGCTGCTATCTATGCTGATTATCCCTTTCTTTATCTACAAATTTTATCCGCCTGAAATTAAAGATACCCGTGAGGCGCAAAAAGTAGCGAAACAAGAATTAGCCAACATGGGCAAAATGAGCCGTGATGAATGGGTGATTACCGGAGTTTTTGTCGGCGCATTACTATTATGGTCTACCTCTCAATACACGGATATTAATGCAACCGTGGTGGCTTTGCTTGGTGTGAGTGTCATGCTGATTAGCGGGGTTTTGGTCTGGGATGAAATTATCGAAGAAAAAGGGGCTTGGGACGGCATGATATGGATGGGTGGAATCGTCGGTTTAGCCGGTGCTTTAAATAAAGTCGGTTTTATTCCTTGGTTCGCTACTACCGCAAGTAACGTTATGAATAGTCCAAACTGGTTCATAACACTCGCCGTATTATTCCTGATTTATATGTACAGCCACTATGTTTTTGCCAGTTTGTCCGCTCATGTGACTGCTATGTACGCAGCCTTTCTGGCGGTCGTAATCAGTGCCGGAGCACCTGTCTTTTTAGCTGCCTTCGGCTTAGCCGCCTTGTCAAATTTAATGGCGGGACTGACTCATTATGCCACCGGTGCGGCGCCTATTTACTACGGCGCAGGTTATATCAAACAACAAGATTGGTGGAATATCGGATTTTTCTGTTCAGTGATTAACTTCATTATTTGGATAGGAATAGGTTCTATGTGGTGGAAACTTTTAGGTCTTTGGTGATCTGAAACCATTTTCCAATATTTATTTCAACGAGGAGTAATTTATGATGACGAAAGAAGAAGGCGTTCGTTATTTAACCGATACGATCGCAAAATTCGTCGGCTATACCGGCAAAGTATTACCCGATGATGTCATGGCTAAGTTAAAAGAGCTGCGAGAAAAGGAACAAGAACAGTTACCGAAAATCATCTACGGAGCCATGTTTCGTAATCAGGATTTAGCAGCAAAACTTAATCGACCAAGCTGTCAGGACACGGGAGTCATTCAGTTTTTTGTCAAATGCGGAGCCAACTTCCCTTATATCGGTGAACTTGAAGCTTTGTTGAAAGACGCTGTGGTACAAGCCACCAAAGAAGCACCGCTACGTCACAACAGCGTGGAAACCTTTGATGAATACAACACGGGTAAAAACGTAGGTAAAGGCACACCTTCCGTATTTTGGGAAATTGTACCGAACAGCGATCAGCTAGAGCTGGACACCTATATGGCAGGCGGCGGTTGTTCATTGCCCGGACAGGCCAAAGTATTAATGCCCGGTGAAGGTTATGAAGGTGTCACGAAGTTCGTATTAGATGTCATGACCAGCTACGGTTTAAATGCCTGCCCACCGTTATTAGTCGGTGTAGGAATTGCGACATCGGTAGAAACTGCAGCGGTACAATCGAAAAAAGCGTTATTTCGTCCGTTAGGTGAACGCAATACGAATGAAAAAGCCGCTTATATGGAACAACTTCTGGAAGATGGCATTAATAGTATCGGTCTTGGTCCACAAGGGCTAAAAGGCAAAATGTCCGTTATGGGAGTCAATATCGAAAATACTGCACGTCACCCATCGGTGATTGGTGTCAGCGTCAATGTCGGCTGTTGGTCACATCGTAAAGGCCATATTATTTTTGATAAAGAACTTAATTACACCATTACTTCACATTCAGGAGCGTCACTATGAGCGAGAAAAAAATTCTGACTACGCCGATCAAAGCCGAAGATTTAGAAGATATTAATATTGGTGACATCATTTATCTAAACGGTTATATCGTTACTTGCCGCGATGTGGCACACCGCCGTTTGATCAATGAAAAACGTCCGTTGCCGGTGGATATTAAAGACGGCGCAATTTTACACGCTGGTCCGATTATTCGCGCACTCGGTGACGACAAATATGAAATGATCTCTGTCGGTCCGACAACCAGTATGCGCATGGAAAAGTTTGAAAAAGAATTTATCCGCCAAACCGGTGTAAAACTAGTCGTGGGCAAAGGCGGCATGGGAAACGGTACTATGGAAGGCTGCCGCGATTATAAGGCGCTGCATTGTGTTTTCCCTGCCGGTTGTGCCGTGCTTGCAGCGGAATGTGTGGAAGAAATCGTTGATGCCCAATGGAAAGATCTTGGTATGCCGGAAACCCTTTGGGTGTGTAAAGTAAAAGAATTCGGTCCGCTCATTGTCTCGATTGATACGCACGGTCGCAATATCTTTGAAGAAAATAAAATCGAGTTTAATAAGCGAAAAGACGCTGCGATTGAAGAAATCTGCAAGCATGTCGATTTTATCAAATAACCTATTATATTGACCCCATAGGCAAATGACTTACGGGGTCATTTATTCTCTGCGGCACCAAAATCCGATTTTTTGTTTGTGATACGGCGTAAGCCCTGATTTCACCTGCACATAATTCATATCATTAGCACACAGTGACCCTAATGAAATAAGGAAGAGCCCGTGAAACTTTATGTTTATGATCGCTGCCCTTTTTGTGTACAATCGAGCGGTTTAATTTCAAATATAGAACAAGCGGCCAGTTTCAGCTCATTTTTTGCAAATTTCAGGCTGAAACCGGCCGCTTGTCAAAAGATAAAGAATCAGGGGTTAAATCCGTTTCAACAAACCCTCATCAATATTCAGCAAACTATTTAATTTTGCATCCGCCAAATCCCAACAAGGTTCGCGCCACTGCTCGCGGCTCGGCACCACAATGCACGCCATGGATGCGGCTTTCACCGCCACCATTCCTACTTTGGAATCTTCCAAACCAACGCACTCATTCGGGCTTAGACCTAATTTTTGCATTGCGTGCAAATAGACTTGCGGATGAGGTTTGTTGTATTCCAATTCAGCGGCGGAAGAAATATAAGAGAAGTAGTGGGCGATATTGCAACTTTCTACGATATCTTCCAACATCTTACGCGGGGAAGCGGAAGCGATCGCCATTTTGATCTGATTCGTTGAAAGAAGCTCCAAGGTTTCTTTTACGCCCGTCATTAACGGTTTTTGTTCAAGAATCAGACCTATCGCGCGTTCAAGTAACTCGCCGACCACTTGAGTTTGGTTGATATGATTACACTGATAATACTCGCACGCCGACGCCACAACCGCCGAAGAGGGCATTCCCGTCAAGCGGAACATGTCCGCTAAGGTTACTGGAACGCCATGTCGATTTAATACTTCCACCCCCGCTTGTCGCCAATAAGGTTCCGAATTTATTAACAACCCGTCCATATCGAAAATAAATGCTTTTTTCATCGTTTCTCCTTTGTTATCCGTGGTTTTTAAGGCTTATGATACAAGCTTCCCCATCAAAACAAAACAGCAAAAGCGTTAGAATTGATTAACGGCGGGTTTATTATCGGTATGGCTTATCTCTACGCTGTCGGGTTGTGCTTGGAGCGCCAAAATAGCGGGTAAGGCGGCAACATAACTCAGCACTAAGCCGAGCGAAATAGAGAACAGTACGTGTTTTAAGGTGATTTTTGTCATCATTATTTTCCTCAATCTGTTTGATGAGGCGATTACACCAAACAGAAATGAAGAAAATCTTAAGCAACGCCATTTTGCAAATTTTCGGCTGTTTCCGACCGCTTGTAGTCAGAATTAGGCTAATTCAGGGAATAACATCTTAATCACATTTTTGGTTAAACGGCGCGATTTTCCTTGATACGGGAAGATGTGCATCATCATCATTGGATTAAAATTCGCTTCGATTACCCCCCAAGAACTTAAACTCGGCTCCGCCGCTTTGTGTAAGTCAGGAATAATCAGATCAACACCGCAGACTTTCGCCCCCATGGCGTGCGCAATACCGACGGCAATTTGCTTATAGCTAGGATGCATTTCATCGGTCATATCGATAGAATCGCCGCCGGTACTGATATTGGAATTAGCACGCAACTGCACCCATTGTCCTTCGGCAGGGACGGAATCCAGTGTTAAACCTTGCTCTTTTAACTGTAACCGTTCGATGTCCCCCAACGCAATCTTCTTAAGCGGGCTACGACTGCCGTCACCACGCAATGGATCGCTGTTTTTAGTGTCGACCAATTCACGTACCGTATGGATTCCGTCTCCGGTAACATTCGCAGGCACGCGTAGCAATACCGCCAAAGTTTCATCACCTAACACGAAGAAACGGTATTCGGTACCGACTAAATAGTCTTCAACCATCACCTCTTTATCTTCACGGAAAGCAATTTCAATCGCTTTAGCAAAGTCATCTCGGTTACTTGCCCCTTGCTGGAAAATGGTAATACCCAAGCCGTAGTTGGTTGATTTCGGTTTAATCACCACCGCTTTACCTTCAAACAAACTATAATGGGCGACAGCCTCCGCCACACTCGTGAACTCGACACTTTTCGGCACGTTGAATCCGGATTTTGCCAAAACTTTTTTGGTCACCACTTTATTTTCCATAATCAGTGGAGAAATATATTGATCGTGGCTGGTCATATTGCCGTTTTTAACATATTCGAGATGGTCGCCGTGTTTTAACGCAAGAAATTGATCGTTCTCATCCAACAGTTCAACTTCAATGCCTTGTTGAATTAAATCAAAAAGCAAAGCTTGAGTGGAAAGTTCCATATTATCAAAAGCAGAAATGGCATAAAAACGGTCAAACGCCTGTTTTTTGTAGAGCGTGGCTAATTTTGCACCTAACGCTTGATAGCCGCCTTCCGCCACAATGGCTTGAACCAAACGTCCGCACAGCGTCTGTTTCGGATCGGCAAATTGCGTCAATTTGCGTTGAACGGTACCGATTGCACTTTCATCTGCGCCGATCTCACGTAACATTTCAATTAGCAGATGTAAAACGGCTTCACCTTCCGAACGGTATGTTGTCTGCGAGAGCGGATCTTCCAACGCCACTTCCGCTAAACGGACTTTACCTAATTCAATACCGGCTTGATCTGCGGTTTCATCCAACCAAATCATTAATAAAATAAAGTGGTGAATAAATTCAGTATCTTCCAAACTGATACCGCAAGCTTCAAACGGATTGAGGTCAAAAAGTCTGAATTCTAAATAACGAATGCCGGTATTTAAGAAATCACGTGCTTTTTTCGCCCCGCGCAAACGCACATTGGAATAGAACTCTTTTTCAGCAATCAATTTACCGCTATTCACCCAATATTCAAGGGTTTCAATATATTGTTCTACGCTGTCATAAGAAACTACGATTTCCGGTGCGTTCACATAACCATATTTGCTGGAACGCAAACTACGCACAAACTGCCCTTCTTTTAATGGCGAAGCACTGCCTTTGAAATAAGCGGCATCCACGGTAGGCGTTGCACTCAATAAATAAAGCAGAATCCATTGATAACGCAGAAAGTTTTTCGCCATTTTCAGATAAAGTGCATTCCGAAACTCAACATGATTCGGATACGCTTTTTGTAGCTGAAACAGCGTATTTACTAATTCTTCGGAAAGTTGGAAGTTATAGTGGATACCGCTCACCATTTGTTTATTGGCTCCGTAAGATTCCACTAAATGCTCACGATAAGCCACATCCGCCGGATCATCAAGTTGTGCCACTTTGATTTTATCCTCTGGAGGTAAGCCTGCCGGCATACTCATTGGAAACAGAAATTCATTTTCCGGAATCGAACGCAACACAACTTCGTGAATCGCAGACAGCCAGCGGTAGGTATCACCAAGTTTTTTATTCGGCGGAGTAATGAGCTCTAACTGGCTTTCCGCAAAATCCGTTTGAATATACGGATGATAAGAACGGCTACCGAAATTTTTGGGATGGGGTGTTGTGACAATATTGCCTTTTTCATCAACACGTTGACTCTCTTTTTCAATACCGAACGTACCTTGTTGGAACAGCAATGCCAAATGATATTGGCGGATAAGATGTTGGAGTTTCATGATATCTCCCGATAAGTCGATTAAATGAAATGGCGAGAACCATAGCATATTTTTCAGCTAAAGATCGCGCTTATTTGATTAATAATAGTCTTTTTGGTTATATCAAAACAGAAAAGATAAGGGCGCAAAATGATTGCGCCCCGAGTCAATATATAAAAAACTTACGGTAATATCTTTTCCAAGCGCCATAAATCGGCAAATTCGGCTCGTGCTTTAACCAAGTGAGCAATGTCACCGTCTACCATCACTTCCGCTGCCTGTGGACGTGAATTATAGGTAGATGACATCGTTGAACCGTAGGCTCCGGCAGAACGTACTGCAATCAAATCCCCTTCCGCTACCGCCAACTCACGTTGTTTACCCAGAAAATCGGAAGTCTCGCAAATCGGACCAACCACATCATAAACATGACGTTCTCGGTTTAATGTTTGATCGACTTCGATGATTCGCATATAGGCTTGATACAACGCTGGGCGAATCATATCGTTCATACCTGTGTCCACAATGACAAAATTGCGGTCTTCGTTCTGTTTAATATATTCCACTTTGGTTACTAAAATACCCGCATTAGCGGTAATTGCCCGCCCCGGCTCTAAAATAATTTCCAAATTCGGATAATCTTTCAATTTTGCCAATAATGCCGCTGCATAATCGCTTGGGTGCGGCGGAATTTCATCCGTATAAGGCACGCCCAAACCACCACCCAAATCTAAATGGTGCAACTCGATACCGTCTTGTTTTAACTGCTCTATTAACACGATTAAACGATCGGTTGCGTCTAAAAACGGTTGTAATTCGGTTAATTGCGAGCCGATATGGCAATCCATACCGATAATTCGGATATGCGGAAGAGTGTTTGCCAAACGGTAAACTTCACGCGCTTCCTTCACACTCACACCAAATTTGTTCTCTTTCAAACCAGTAGAAATATAGGGATGGGTTTTCGCATCTACATCCGGATTAACGCGCAAGGAGATGGGTGCAATTTTGCCCAATTGTCCCGCCACATCGTTGATTCGTTTTAATTCGGAAATCGATTCCACATTAAAACAACGAATCCCCACTTCTAATGCCCGGCTAATTTCCGTATGGGATTTTGCCACACCGGAAAAAACCACTTTACTTGAATCACCGCCGGCAGCTAATACGCGTTCTAATTCACCTTGAGAAACAATATCAAAACCGGAGCCTAAACGCGCCATTACGTTTAATAATGCAATATTCGAGTTAGATTTAATTGCAAAGCAGATTAAATGCGGGTGGTTTCCCAAAGCGCGATCAAAAGCATACCAATGACGTTCTAGTGTTGCTCGCGAGTAAATATAAACCGGGGTACCGAACTGTCGGGCAATATCACTCACTGCAACATCTTCGGCAAAAAGTTGCTGATTTTTATAATTAAAATAATCCATCTATTTTCCTAATTGTGTTTGCGTCAATCACCAAACCCACCAAAAAACGAGCCGATTTTGGTAAATTTTTGGCTCAAAACGACCGCTTGTAATTTATTGCTCTGTCTCTGTTTGTGGCGGTGTTTGCTCCGGAAAATAAAGCGGTCCTTTAACTCCGCAAGCGGTTAAACCGAAACTTGCCAAAACAAATATAAAAAGTAATTTTTTCATGGACATCTCCCCAAAAATATGTGGATTGTACCGAAGAAAACGGTTCAATGCACGCCTTCGGATAAAGAAAAAGCCGTTTGAACTAAAGTTCAAACGGCCTTCATTGTTTTGGGTTATGTTATTTGCCGATTTGGCTTCCAACTAACCCGCCCAGTGCAGCACCACCAAGCGTTGCACCGGTTGAACCACCAATAATATTTCCAGCAACACCGCCGACAGCTGCACCGATAGCAGTGTTCTTTTGGGTCCGACTTAACCCATGGCACGCTGATAACGCCACAACTAACGATAATACGGTAAATGTTTTCACAATTGCTTTCATATTAAACCTCAATTATTGTTTTCCGATACGTAAATTAAAAGGACAACCTACGCAAATCCTAAGACGTTAGAATTACCTAAAAGTTCTGAACATTTATTCAATTGTATTATTTTTACGCAATAAAGCGCGAATTCTATTCAGCGCTTTATGGATGGCATAATTTATATCTATTGTTTAGATGATTTAGATTTTTTCTTTGTTGACTTTGGCGTTTTTAAAGCTGATTTCTCCGCTTGAATAACTTCAAGCGAATCCGGTAGTAAATCTAATTCGATATTGTGCTGATCCGCCCATTCTTTCAGTTTAGTTAAGAAAATACGCCCCATCGGTCTAGCATCACCGCTGAATAAGGTGTTTAACCCGTTATTCTCTATGATATGACGGCGTAATTCCAAACGTTCTTGGTGGTTCTCCGCCAAACGGATTGCGCATTCAACATATTCATCCACCGTATTTGCAATTAACCATTTCGGCAAGCCTAAACGTTTAAACAAACCTTCATCAATATGTTCGTGTACTTCCGGTCCGGTTTTACAAACGCCAACTAAACCCAGCGTCACCATATCAATAATACCGTTGGTGTTACCGAATGGGAACGGATTCACCATCATATCGCAGTTATGTAAAACAGATAGATATTGCTGATAAGGTGAATGCGGATGCGCTGTCGCATGCTCACCTAAATAGCTCTTAATAAAACGCTCGACATACGGATGAGTCACGCCACTGGATTGACCTAAAGCGAAATGGAAATGCACTTTAACTTTGGCACGATCGCGAATTGCTTTTAATGCTTCCATAAAATAGGGGTTAAGCTTCATGGTGGTTGAAGCAATACCAATATTGACGACTTCCGGATTGTCACGCATTCGATATTCCACATTTTGTGGTGCTAATGATGACGGTACATAAGGCAGCGCGTCTTTTGGTAAACGTAATAAAGTTTCGCTAAAACATTTTTCCGAACCGACATAATCATCTTCTACAATGACATATTCGATAAAATCCGAATGCGTTGTCGCAGGATGACCTAAAGCAATCGCCTGAATCGGAGCCATACGTACATTGCTGGTAAAAATCGGGGTGAGATCCATGCCGATACTTGGCATATAAAGCACCGCTACACCATTTTTTTCGCAAATCTCTTTAATAAAGCCAAGACGTTGTAAGATAGTCGTATCTTCTAATAAATGGAATTCGTCAAATACATCTCTTCCCGCCTGATCAATGGTGTCATTACCGACACCGATTAAATAAAAATGCTCTCGTGCGGCAATCATGGAAGTTGAATGAGTGCGGTAAATAGAATGAGAAGAGTTAAAGTGTTCCAATAACACCATCATCACCGGTTTACCGCTTCGGTAACCAATATGGGTAATTGTTCTATCCTGCCAGTTTTCACTTAGCAAGTGACGACGTATTACTTGGTTCAATGAGCGTTTTACATCGTGTTTATTTTCTGCAATATCATAACTACAATGCATATACACATCGTGCGAAATACTGCTTGGAATATTATTCAGATTCTCTAATTGTGCTAATTTTTCAGGAAACCACTGTAAAATCGCCGAACGCTTGCCAAATGCTGCCCGCGTTCCGATAAAACGCGGAGATTGTAAAGCGAAACAGAGCGAAGAACAAAGTAACGGATCTACATTCCATAACGTATCCAAACTCAACGATACATTAGATTCCGGTAAATAAAGAATACTAAACTTTATTAGTGCATTTTTATTATTATCAATTTGCACTTCATTTAAATCGTCTTTATTCGGATTTTTATTGTAAGTGTGTAACACATGATCTGCATTCACATAAGGTGAGCTGGCAAAGATCATTAAAATCCAGCGTTGAAAACCTAAAAAGCGTATTGCTCCGCTATCGGAAACGATAAAATTAGGATCACTAAATAAATTAGAGATTGCAACAGCCATACGAGTACAAAAATAAACTGTTTTCTCTTTTTCCAAATTAACAAGCTGTTCCGGAATATTGATTTCAATACCTTGGATACCGCCGAAATTACTATCAATGTGTCCTAAGATACTCAACAATTCAACACAAGCTGATTCGTAATTTTTGGCTTCAACATCCTGTTCGAAGCGAGACACGCTAGGTTGTTTTTTTTCTGACATAATGTCTTCCTTTTTATTATTTTTTACGCGTAAGTTCCCCACAGATCATATTCGTCTGCGTGAGTAATTGTGACCGGAATAATTTCTCCGACTTTCACTTCATTATTTGAAAGATTGTCGATATAAACCATACCGTCAATTTCCGGTGCATCTGCCATAGAACGACCGATAATACCTTCATCATCAATTTCATCGATAATAACCTCTATGGTTTTACCGATTTTCTGTTGTAATCGATCTGCAGAAATCTGTTGTTGTAACTGCATAAAACGATGGAAACGTTCTTCTTTCACTTCTTCCGGCACTTGGTCTGCCATATCCGTAGCAACCGCACCATCAACAGGGCTGAATTTAAAGCAACCGACACGATCTAACTGCGCCTCTTTCAAAAAATCCAATAATAATTGGAAATCTTCTTCTGTCTCGCCGGGGAAGCCGACAATAAAAGTTGAACGTAGAGTTAAGTTCGGGCAAATTTCACGCCATTTTTTGATACGTTCCAACGTACGTTCAATCGATCCCGGACGTTTCATTGCTTTTAAAATTTTCGGGCTGGCATGCTGTAACGGGATGTCCAAATACGGCAGAATTTTACCTTGAGCCATCAATGGAATTAAATTGTCCACATGCGGATACGGATAAACATAATGCAAACGCACCCAAACACCTAATGAACCAAGTTGTTCACACAAGGTGATCAAATCGTTTTTGATTGGCATACCGTTCCAGAAAACGGTTTTTGAACTCGCCTCTTTTTTCTTATCCATCGCATAAGCTGAAGTATCCTGCGATACGACTAAAATTTCTTTTACACCGGCATCAACAAGACGTTTGGCTTCATCCAACACCTGCACGATAGAGCGACTGTCTAAATCACCGCGCATTGACGGGATAATACAGAATGTACAGCGGTGATCACAGCCTTCGGATATTTTCAAATAAGCATAGTGTTTTGGCGTTAACTTTACGCCTTGTTTTGGAACAAGACTGACATAAGGGTTATATTCTGGCTTCGGAACATATTTATGTACATGTTTCATTACCGCTTCGTAGCTATGCGGTCCGGTAATTTCTAACACTTTCGGGTGGACTTCGCGGATCTGATTTTCCTTCGCCCCCAAACAACCTGTCACAATTACTTTGCCGTTTGCTTCCAACGCTTCACCGATGGACTCTAACGACTCTTGCACAGCACTATCAATAAAACCACAAGTATTCACAATAACTAAATCCGCACCTTCGTAGCTGGAAATAATGTTATAACCATCCGAACGAAGCTCGGTTAAAATTCGTTCCGAATCAACTAAATTTTTCGGGCAGCCTAAGCTGATAAAGCCAATATTTGGCGTAACACTCATAAAATTCTCAATAAAACAGGTAATAAACAAAAAAATATGCCTATGGAATCATAGGCACTTAATGGACAGTTATTGTACAAAACTCAGCAAAAAAAGTCGTGTTTTTCTGTAAGATTTACAATAAACCCAAGCTTAATCTAAACTATTTAGCATCGCTAATACGATTAAAGATGATTTTTCCGCCGCTAATGGTAAAAATTCATCAAATGAAAGATGCGATTCTTTATCGGCGACATCCGAGATCGCTCGTACCACAACAAAAGGTACTTTAAAGGCATGGCATACTTGAGCAATCGATGCCGCTTCCATTTCCACCGCAGACACCTGCGGAAAATCATGGCGAATGCGGGCAATGACTTCGCTGCCGTTTACAAATAGATCACCGCTACAAACCAAACCCAGTACGGCATTTAAGCCGGCTTTTTGGGATTCTTTCATCGCAATATCAATTAAATGCGCATCTGCAGTAAATGCTGAAGGATTACCCGGTAATTGCCCTTTTGCATAGCCAAAAGCTGTCACATCTACATCGTGATGACGTACTTCGGTAGAAATCACAAGATCGCCCACATTTAAATTCGGATCCAAACCACCGGCTGAGCCGGTGTTAATCACCATATCAGGCTTCATTAATTGCAATAATAATGTCGTACCAATCGCCGCTGCGGTTTTACCGATACCCGATTGAAGTAACGCGACTTCAGTATTATTAATCTTCCCTTGGTAGATTTTACAGTCGGCAATTTCGGTTAATTTTGTTTCAACCATATAGCTTAACAAGATTTGAATTTCTTGTTCCATTGCGCCGACAATACCTAATTTCATCTTTCTCTCCTCTGTTTTTTTATGTTATTTCTTTTCCAATCTTTTGTTCTGAGAATAAAATCCTGAACAAATAACCAAAGCCATTGCCTAATAGTGCGGTGGCGGGGTTTCTTCGGCTTGACTGGCAATTTGACTAATTTGTGCGCCTTTCAACTTCTCAGCCAATTGGCGAACTTGGTTTTGTAGCTTATCCAAAGCAAATTGCTGTTGAATTAACGCTTGATTGAGTTCTTCGATCACCTGATCTTGAAAAGAGACTTTGGTTTCCAACTCGGTCAAATAAGCCATTATTTTTTCGAAATTTCGCTGCATTTTGGAATAAATCAGTTGTGTTATAAAGAAATACACTTTACCCTATCCACCTTTGTTTTAACAATAACTAATTAAACTTATTAAAAGGAAATCCTATGCAAAAATTTACACGTTCAACATTGGCAATTCTCGCAAGCGGCGTATTTGCAACACAAGTTGCTTTAGCCGAAAAAGCGGACACGAAATTCGTGGACGACTCTTCCTACGCGGTTGGTGTATTAATGGGGAAAAATATTGAAGGCGTAATCGAATCTCAAAAAGATATTTTCTCCTATAACCAAGATCGCATTCTTGCCGGTGTTCAGGACACATTGAAAAAAAGCGGCAAATTAACCGATGAAGATTTGCAGAAACAACTTAAAGCGTTAGATACCTATCTACAAGAGCAAGAAGATAAAATTCTTGCAGAAAGGAGTAAATCAACTATCGAAGCCGGTGATAAATATCGTGTGGAATATGAAAAAAAATCCGGAGTGAAAAAAACCTCCTCGGGCTTACTGTATAAAATCGAAAAAGCCGGAGAAGGCGATTCACCAAAAGCCGAAGACACTGTAAAAGTCCACTATAAAGGTACATTACCGGACGGCACGGTTTTCGACAGCTCTTACGACCGTGGTGAACCTATCGAATTCCAATTAAGCCAATTAATCCCGGCTTGGGTTGAAGCGATTCCAATGCTGAAAAAAGGTGGAAAAATGGAAATCGTTGTACCGCCTAAGTTAGGTTACGGCGATCGCCAAGCGGGTAAAATTCCGGCAAATTCTACGTTAGTATTTGAAATTGAATTATTAGATTTCAGCCCTGCTAAAAAATAATTGATTTTGACATCACGGAAAGCTGTTTTTGCAAAAAAGAGGACAAATCCTACCGCTTGTATCAACGGCTTTCCGTCAGTTTTTTGGGTAATCAAATGACATCAAAATTCAATCCGCTTTCTGATGAAGATCACGCAATTCTTGCTTCCTATTTCCCCGTTGTTGACGGTATCGCAGCGCTGCTCGGCGAGCATTGTGAAATTGTGCTTCACTCCCTCGAATTCCTTGAACACTCCGCAATTTATATCGTAAACGGACATAATACCGACCGTAAAATCGGATCACCGATTACCGATCGCGCCTTATGGTCTCTACACCATATGCAAACGGACAGCGTATCTAAACCCTATTTTACCCGTGCGAAAGGCGGGATATTGATGAAATCGATCACCATTGCAATCCGCAACGGCAAACAACACGTAATTGGCTTAATTTGCATCAATATTAACCTTGATGTACCGGTCTCACAGTTCTTAAACAGTTTTATTGCACCTAAAGAAAGCGATAACAATGTCAATTTTGCCAGTTCGGTAGAAGATCTTGTGGCTCAAACCATCGAAAACACCATTGAAGAAGTCAGCAATGATCGCAATGTGTCGAATAACAATAAAAACCGCCATATTGTCACTTCATTGTTCGAAAAAGGAATTTTCGATATTAAAGATGCCATTAACCAAGTTGCGGAAAGGCTCGATATTTCACGCCATACGGTTTATCTCTACATTCGCCAAATCAAGCAGGACGGTGAATAGTGCAATACGTACTGGCAATAAAACAAGGTGTCTATGGCTCACAGGGGGCTTTTTTAGCCTATCAAGTTGCCGAAGAACTACTCCGCGCCGGACATAGCATCAAACAGATTTTTTTCTTTCAAGACGGCGTCAGTAACGCCAACAAATGGGTTGATCCGGCAAGTGATGAAGTTAATTTAGTCGAATTTTGGAAAACATTAGCGGAAACTCACCGCTTGTCACTACATCTCTGTATTTCAGCCGCACAACGACGTGGTATCGTGACAGAAAATGTAGCTGAAGGCTTCGTATTAGCCGGACTGGGTGAATTCAGCCAAGCCCTTTTTAGTGCAGATCGCCTGCTGACGTTTTAAGATGAAAAAATATAAACTTGCTATCCTATTTACTCAACCGCCTTTTGGCTCTTCAACCAGCCGAGAAGGCTTGGATGCCCTGCTCGCAGCCAGCGCTTTTTGTCAGGAAGATGAGATCGCCATCTGTTTTTTAAATGATGGCGTATTTAATTTGCTCGCGAATCAAGATCCGCAAATTATCTTACAGAAAGATCATGTCTCCGCCTTCAAATTGCTTGAACTCTATGATCTCAACGAATGTTTTGTTTGCCAACAATCGATCGCACAGCGCCTATTAAACGACGCAACGTGGATCTTATCCGATATGCGAATTGTTCCCCGACAAACGATATTTTCCGTGTTAAGCTATTCGGAAAAAGTGTTGACCTTCTGAGGAATCCTATGCTTTATACTTTTGCAAAATCACATTACGACACAGCAGATCTCCATGCTATTTTGGAACAGATCAAGCCACAAGATGCGATTGTTTTATGGCAAGACGGCGTTCTACAAGCGGTCAAAAATCCCGAATTATTTGCAAATTTTAATACGTTCGTACTTAAAAATGACCTAGCCGCCCGTGGACTTTCCACTTCTCTCAACACCATTTCCCTGACCGAATTTGTCGCACTCAGCGAACAATATTTCCCCCAACTTGCGCTCTAAATAAGGAATTAACATGGATTTACACCACATCCGTGAAGATTATAGTAAGCAGGCACTATCCAAATCACAATGTGCCGAAAATCCATTCATCCAGTTCAAACAGTGGCTTGATGAAGCGATAAAATCTAAAGTCAATGAACCTACTGCAATGAATGTCGCCACGGTTCTTAATGGCAAACCCTCAAGCAGAATGGTTCTGCTAAAAGAATTGAAAGATCAAGGTTTTGTATTTTTTACTAATTATTTGAGTAGAAAAGGACAAAATATCGAGCATAGCCCTTATGTTGCATTGACATTTTTTTGGCCAGAACTTGAAAGGCAAGTGCGAGCGGAAGGTAAAGTAGAAAAAGTTCCTCCGGAAGAATCCGACAGCTATTTTCAATCCCGTCCTTACACCAGCCGCATTGGAGCTTGGGCAAGCGAGCAGAGCAAAGTGATATCAGGTAAGCAAGAGCTACTCACACGAGCAGCAAAATTTGCCTTGGTGCATCCTATCTCCGTACCAAGGCCACCTCACTGGGGCGGCTATATCGTCATTCCAGACTATATCGAATTTTGGCAAGGCAGGCCCAGCCGATTACACGACCGAATTTGTTATCAATTAATCGAAGGCAATTGGATTAAAGCAAGGCTAGCGCCTTAATCACAAACATGATCTGCCCCCCAAAAGTTGGACAGGTTATTCACGTAAATATTGAGCTCGGTATTGTGCCGGGCTCAATCCTTTTAAGTCGGGTTTAATTCGTTTTTGGTTGTAATACACCAAATATTCTTCAATTTCTGCCTGTA